>JBKDBG010000044.1:0-13053 GCA_046314755.1 Bacteroidota bacterium
CGGTAAGAATACCTTGCGTGCATGGCCTAAACTAAAATCAATTTTGATATGATTGGGTTGTAAAGCGGGAAACAGTTTTTCGGGTGTAAATTTTAAGTAATGGCTTCGGTGGTAGGGTATGTGTTGATAAATAAGTTGACTTAAGGTATTGCATTGTTTTGAAACCGGCTCCAAGGCTACGCTGTGCAAACCTATTTTTACTTGTTGCTGTAGCAGAAATTGAATGGTGCGTTTATATGATTTACTATGAATGTTGTAACGCAATCCATATTTTTTAAAAGTGGAAGTTTGTGTTGCTCCGATTAACCAAATCGCATCCAACATTAATTCTGTATTGGTTTGATGCAATTTTTCCATTTGTTCATAAAACAAATCGGGGTTGAATAATTGATTCGGTTTAATCCATTTTTTGCCATACACCATGGCCTTCACCATCGCGTAGGGGTGTAAGGGAGAAAGCCAATCGATATCGTGTGTGATGTAGAGCAAGGAGGAGTTATGAATGTTGAGTTATGAGTTTTAAGTTTTAATCTTTCAATCTTTTAATCTTTCAATTTTTGAATTATCTAATCAACTAATAACAAATAACCAATCAACTAAATTGGAGTTCACCACAGAGTCACAGAGACACAGAGGTGGAAATGCCTTTGGTATTTTGGGATTCAACGCAGAGGCGCAGAGATCACAGAGGGAATGCCTTTGGCATTTTGGGATTCACCACAGAGTCACAGAGACACAGAGGTGGGAATACCTTTGGTATTTTGGGATTTAACTCATAGGTAAACACCTATTGGGAGTGTTTAATATACTGTGTCAGTTAAATTCATATCTCGTTTCTCATCTCTTTCTTCTTTCTTCTTTCCTATTTCTTCTTTCCTCTTTCTTCTTTCTTCTTTCCTCTTTCCTCCACCGAAGCTTCAGCGAAGGTTAGAGATCTTTCTTCATAATAAACGAAGTTTCATTTTCATCTTTAATCACATAACCGTTTCTGGTATATGATTTAATGGCTTTTTCGTTTTGTTTGCGCACAGAAAGTGATAACCTTTTAGCACCCATTTCTTTGGCTTTTCTTTCAAATTCCTGTTGCAACAATGTACCTAATCCCTTTTGTTGTAAATTAGGTAGAACACCAATTACTACCAGTCCTGCGGTTAAGGGTTCCTCTTGAGCTTGATGAGCACTCACAGCCATAGGTTGTTCTTTTTTTAAGCCCAATTTTCTCAGCACATTGGTGAAAATAAAACGATACTTATTGCGTACCTCTCTATGCAACAACAACCATGGTTTTCTGGCAAATGCACCAGCTGCTTGGTTAAAACCAAATTGGGTCATACCGCTTCCTGAACCATACGCATCGCTGCCATCCATTAAAAAGCCTCCGCAATAACCCATAACTTTTCCTTGTTCTTCCACGAAAAATAAAAATTTATTCGGAGCACTCAAGTACCATTGCAACATGGATGAAACCACTTTGTTTCCTAAAAGCGAGGTGACCGATTTAGGAAATGCTGCTATATGGCATTGGGCTATTTTGTATAAATCTTTTTCTGTTGCGTATTGAATCATAGTTGTTGTATTCTGCTCCAAAATTGTTCGGCTAATTTTCTTCTATCAAAATAGGTGGATACGTATTGATGACCATTTTTGCCTAATCGATTATATAAATCTTTATCTTGATAGAGTTGATTTATGGCATGAACCAAAGCATCGGAATTTTCGGGTTCAAAATGTATTGCGCATTTACCTTCTTCTACAAATAATTGTTTCGCCTCTCCGTCTACACCAAGTAAAACAGGTTTGCCAAAATATAAAGGTTCAAATATTTTTGATGGTATGGCGCCTAAAAACAAATCATTTTTTCTGAGTGGAGTCACATAACAGTCGCAGGCATCAATTACGTCCGGCATTTCTTTTCTTGGAACACTGTTGATGAAGGTAATATTAGCGAGTTGATGTTCATTGGCAATCTCAAGCAATTCATGTTTAACGGGACCATCACCTACAATCATGAATACAATCCGTTTCTCGTTTATGAGTTGTTTGGCTGCCTCTGTAATAATTTCTAATCCTTGCGCATGACCAATGATCCCTGCATAAGCAATTACAAAAGCATCTTCAGCTATGTGGTGTTTAATTCTAAACGGTCTTCCGTTTCCTCGCACATTAAATTGTTTGGTATCAATTCCATTTCGAATTAAATGAGTTGGAATCTTTGGGAAACGTTGGTTGATACTTGAAATGATTCCTTGGGTTTGTCCGCTTACCAAATTAGATTTTTTGTAAATGAGTGCTTCTAATTTGTAGGAGATTCCCAATAACAACTTATTGTTAATGATGTTCAATTTCTCTGCACTTTCCGGCCATAAATCACTTACGTTAAAAATCAGCTTACTGACTTTAATAAGTTTGAAAAGCATTGCTGTAATCCCCAGAAAAAGTGGTGGTGATTCACAAATAATCACATCATGTTTTTTAATTTTTATTAAGCCAAACCAAAGTGCGGTAAACACAAAGGAGAAATAATTGAGTAAACGAGGAACAACACCTTTACTTTTACTCACGTAAATCCAACAACGGTGAATAGTTAATTTTCCGTCTTGTTCCTTCAGGTAAGTTTTTCCTTTGTATCCCTCATAAATTTCGGTTTTAGGATAATTCGGCATTGCTGTAAGCACACTTACATCCGCACCGAAGTCGGCTAGGTAATTTGCTAAAGAATGTAATCTATTTTGAGGTGCTCCTGTTTCGGGAGGAAAATATTGTGTGAGGAAAAGTACTTTCACTGTGTTCGGTTTTTAATGAACTAATGCTTCACAAATGTTTTTACAAGCTTGTCCGTTACCGTATAAATTTAACCGGGTAGGGTAGGTTGCTGTTAGTTTTTCTTTTGCAAATGAGATGATTTTTTCAGGATTAGTTCCTGCAATCACATTATATCCATGCTGTACCAATTCTACCCATTCTGTTTGCTCGCGTGTAGTAATACAGAATTTGCCAAAGAAAAATGCTTCTTTTTGTAAGCCACCGCTATCGGTAACCACCAATGCACAATGCTTTAACAACATAATCATATCAAAATAACCTAATGGTTCAACGATGGTGAAAGTTGGCTTCAGATGATGTTGGTCGATGAGTTTTTTGGTACGAGGGTGCAAAGGTACAATCACCGGATTCGTTTGATTCAATTCATTTAACGCATGGATAATATGCGTAAGGTTGTTGATATTGTCGGTATTTTCAGCGCGATGTATGGTTGCCAAAATAAAGGCTTGTTGAGAAAGATTTAATTGTTGAATGATGTTTGATTTCTCGGCTGCCTTTTGTGCATAAAACAATGCGGCATCTTCCATTACATCACCTGTTTTTATCATTTTGCAATGGATATGGTCAAAACCTTCTTGATTTAAGTTTTCAATGGCAGCATCGGTTGGACAAAACAACCAATCACTTATTCTATCCGTTAATATTCGATTGATTTCTTCAGGCATTTGCATGTTAAAACTGCGAAGTCCGGCCTCCACGTGAGCCACTTTAATATGTAATTTTTTAGCAGCTAATGCACCTGCAATGGTGCTGTTGGTATCGCCATATACCAAAACTACATCCGGCTTTTCTTTCACCATTACTTCCTCTAACTTCTCCAACATTTGCCCGGTCATTGCACCATGAGAAAGTCCGTTAATATTTAAATGATAGTGTGGTGTAGGAATTTCCATTTCCTCAAAAAAGATATCACTCATATTGGCATCAAAATGTTGCCCGGTATGCACAATGATTTCTTGAAGTTGCGGGTATTTTTTTATTTCTCTTGAAAGTGCGGCAGCTTTTACAAATTGTGGACGCGCACCGATGATGGTTAGGAGTTTCATTGTCAGTTCGGGAGGATTTTAAGTTTACGGAGGTACAATAATGCAGCTCTGAATTTCAGTTCTAGTTTAAATGTATTCGGATAATCAAAAATGCTTTTTATGGGAGCATTCATAATCTCATTAAATTGATCATTTGTAATTCCCAATTTTTTAATGATGTATTCTTTATCTTGTTCAATTTGTGTTGGGTTGAGTGCGGGCTGCTTAAGTTGTTCAAGAGCTTCAGATCTGGTAATTTCTCCTGTAGAGAGCATTAAGCATGTGTAATGAGCTTTTCGTTTATCAATCTTAAACTTTTTAGGTAGAATGTAACCCTGGTAGAACTTGGTGTAGTTGGATTCATAATGTTTGCCACCATAATATTTCCAATCCAATTCTTCTTGAATCTTTTTCATAGCATCATTTTTATTGAAATCGATGTAGTTAATAAATGAAAGCACTTTGATTCCTTTAAAAAGATTGTAATAAATAAATTTGGTTTTTGATAGGTGAGGATAATTTTCAAGTGATGTGTGACCAAATATTTTATGAACCGACTTGATGTATTTATAATCTAAAGCTCCTCTAACCCACGAAGGAGGTAGAAAACCCTCGTTTCTAAAATTCATCCCGCTAATAATATATTTAATCCCGAATTTATTTGCCACATTATATAACGTAGCCCAAATGGCATGATCACTTGGTATTTCTCCGTCTGGCGTGGAAGCTTTTAGAAATGATAATTGAAGATCTTTAAACATTTCCCAATCTAACACTTCTGTGAATAAATCAATTCCAAGTTTGTTTAAAATATTCTCTATGTTTTTTACTGCCAACTCAGAGTCCCATCCGTTATCAAGATGAACGGCAAGTGGTCTAAGTCCATATTGTTTCACAAGCCATGCGGTATAGGTACTATCCACACCCCCACTTACACCTATCACTATGTCGTATTGTTTACCTTGTCCACTCTTTTTTATTTTCTCAATGATGGACTTTAATTTTTTATTCGCTTCATCTTTGGGCGGAACACGAATCTTGAGATTCTTAAGGAATTCATAGTAGTAATTACAAACCCCATCTTTGTCAAATTTGATATCGGGATCACCTTCCGTATCCATTACGGTTTTCGTACATATTTGATATGCTCTTTCCATTTTTTTAATTTAAAGTTGATTTTAGTTGAGATTGTGAAGGATAGTTGATTAGTACTGCTTTATGTGGGCCGTGATATACAAATATACTACCTGCTGCAAGTCCGGATGCTCCGGCTTGATAAGCCTTCTTTAGGTCGTTTAAACTTCCGGCTCCTCCACATACGACCAAGGGTACCGATATTTGGTTAGCGATTTTTTCAATTAGTTTTATATCATACCCATTCATGGTACCGTCCAAGTCAACAGAATTTAGGATAATTTCTCCTGCTCCTGCACTGATTATTTCGTTTATGTAAAGTAATATGTCTTTGTCAATACCTTTTTGTTTAGTGTGGTTGAATGGTAGATATTTCCCCCAAAAGTTTTTCGTTACGTCAACACAAACAACGATACTTTGGTCTCCAAAAATTTTGGCAGCTTCGGTTATTAATTTTGGGTCATTTAGTGCTGCGTTGTTAATGATCACTTTTTCAACACCTAAAGCAAAAAGTTTTTTGATGTCATCAAGTTCTGAAATACCACCACCATAACCAAGCGGCATAAAGCACTCCTCAGCTATAGATTTTATGAGTTCGAAGTTCGGCTTACGATTCTGTTTACTGGCTTCAATGTCTAACACTACAATTTCATCAACTTCTTTATCATTAAATATTTTTACAGCGTTTATAGGGTCGCCTATATATTTTGACTTGTCAAATTTTATGGTTTTTACTAAACCTTTGTTTTTTAATAGTAGTACAGGTATAACTCTGGCACGAAGCATTATATAAGTTCAATAAAATTTTTTAAAAGTAACATACCATATTTATGACTCTTTTCGGGATGAAATTGAGCACCAAAAATGGTGTTTGAATAGATCGATGAAGTGAATGGTTCCGAATAAAGTGTTGTTCCGGCTATATTATCCGGATTGGTGCATTCGAAATAATAAGAATGTACAAAATAAAACCGAGTTTCCTCATACCTGTCAAAGTCTTTGTATAGGATACAGTTTTTTGTATAATTTACATTATTCCAACCCATGTGAGGAATTTTATAAGGACTTTGAAGGTTGAATTTTTTGACCCTACCCGGTATAAGACCAAGGCCTTCCTCAACACCTTCTTCGCTAGAATTAGCCAGTAGTTGCATACCTAAACAAATTCCCAAAAGTGGAGTTCCGCCATTGGCTTTTGCTTTTAGTACTTCTATTAAATTTAGATTTTTAAGATTGTTCATTGCAGAGTCAAAGTTTCCAACACCGGGAAGTATTATTCTATTTGCCTTGGCTATAGTATCTAAATCGCTTGATATTTGAGATTGGTGTCCGATTTTTTTTATAATATTCTGTATCGACCCCAAGTTCCCCATCCCATAGTCTATTATCGTAATCATTTAATTTTTATGTATAAGTGAAACAACTGATTTGAACTTTCCGTTCGCATTTTTGGGTATTTCTTCAATTAAGTTAATTTTCACATTCACCTCTCCTAATTGTGACTTCATTCGTTTAATCAACAGTGCACGTTCCTCTTCTGTTGGAGGAGCTGAGGTTACTAAATTTAATTCATAATCATATAATGTATGTTGAACTACTTGGGCTTCTATGATACTTGGAATATTGATAAATATTCCATGAAAACGAACCATCTTTCTACCATCAGGACCAGTTACTGTGTCTTCCATTCTACCTACAATCTCTTCAATTACAGGCATGCTTCTTCCACAAGCACATCTTTGATTTTTGCTAAGTGTAACATAGTCGCCCATACGATAGCGTATTAAAGGTTGGTCGAAATTTAATAAACCTGTGGAGATAATTTCTCCTGTTTCACCAGGGCTACATGGTGCTCCGTCAGGTCGAATAACTTCAACAATTCCAGCGTCCGGCACAACGTGTAAACTGTGGTATTCACACTCAGATATTAAATTACATAAATCAACACCATTGTAAGAGTCGAATGTTTCGCAATCGTACACTCTTTTAAAAGTGTCTCTCATCTCTTGGGTTAGTTTTTCGCTTGAAGTAAGTACAGCTTTAAGTTTTGGAGCTTTAATACCGGCTTCTTCGATAAAACGTGCTAAAAAATAGTTGGCACTGGCATACCCTGTCATGTACTCCACTTTGTTTTTTACCATCCCTTCTACATAATTTCCTACTGTTTCTTTCGAAATGTGATAGGCAGAAAAGTAGGTTTGTTTTTCGATGTAATTGTACCTGTAATACGGAGGTTTCCCCTTTCCATCCTTAATTATTCTTCTACCTCCTATTACACCCCGAGCTACTTTGTAGTCTATACCTGCCCAATAATTTAATCTTGATTCAAAAATGGCAAAATATTTTTGATGCATTCTTAATGAATACCTTGTCTGCGTTGGTGTACCGGTACTTCCTGAACTATAAAGAAACTGACCGTTGGGTTCTGGATATTGGCTCATCAAATCGGTTATACCAAGCTTTCTGTAAGTTTGTTTCTCTAAAAACGGTAACCTACTTAAATCGCTCAGTGAAAAGTTTTGTATAGCAGCAGTATTTATTCCAAGTTCTTTAAATAATGTTTGGTAATATGGAACCGTATTTAAGGCATGATGAAGAAGCTTTCTCAATTCCAACGTTTGATAATTTTCCCATTCAGTTTGCGTATACATATCGCGCTCCATGCAAGCTTTAAGTTCACTATTGAAAATACCTCCAAATCTTCGTTTGTACCAGGTATATCCAAATGCAGTTATAGCTAAATTTTGTAATGGTAATGGTAAGCTGTAGTATATTTTTTCTAAGATTGCTTTCATTGCTGCAGTAAATTTAACCATTTATGTTCGAGTTTATTCCAATGAAATTGGGTAGTATGATTTCGAGCATTCTCTGTTAAACGATGATACGTTTCCTCATCGGAAAAAAGTAATTCTATCTTGGAAGCAAAGTCACGAGGGTTATTTAAATCAGCCAATAGAATGTTTTTACCATGTTCCCATAATAAAGGTATTTCACCTACCGGATTACTAACAATCGCTATGCCACAGCTGGCTGCTTCAATTAAAGACACTCCAAAACTTTCGTAGCGTGTGGTATTAATGTAAACTTGATGAGACTGATAGTATTTGCTTAGTTCTGTATTATTAACAGGTCCAACTATCGTAACATGGTTGCTTAAGTCGAGCCTACTGATTAATTTAGTTATTTCATTTTTTTTGCCATGGTCAGGACCAACCATAGTTAAGTGTGATTCAGGAAATCTTTTCAATAGTTCTAATAAAATATAAACAGCTAATTCCGGTTGGTAAATTTCGTCAAATGCTCTTACCCACAGCAGTGAGAATTTTTTCTCGTTTTTTATTTCAAACCTAAAATTCGATGTATCAAATGGATTTGGTAAATAGGTTACCTCAATATTATATTTCTTAAAGTATTCAATCAGATAGTTTGAAGGACTCACAATTTTTTCAGCACTCTTTAGGGTGTTAACAACCAGTTTAGTGCGCTGACTGGTAAATTCAGGAAGTTTCCCTCCATGCAAATTTAACAATACCTTCTTATTTCTAAGTTTGGCAATCCTTACCGCCAGGAACGTGATGTAAAAGGCAGTACCACTGTAAACTTCAATTTGTATGCATTTCCCCTTAAATACTAAGATGGTGAATATGATATCAAGTATTCTAGCAAGCTTATTTTTTTGATAAGAGACTAACTGAATGTTACCGACCTTATTGCCAAGCCATTTAGCAACATTTTCGGAAACACTCAGTGAGCCTTTATTACCAGAGAGGAAAGAACCTATGAATAGAATTTTCTGCAAACTAATTTTTATTGTATTTAATCAAATATCGGTCAAGAACTAAAACATCAATTCGGTCTTCTTTTAAAGCTTTATAAGCAGACTGTGGAGTACTTACAATTGGCTCCTCGTGAGCATTAAAGCTTGTATTTACGATGGCACCGCAACCAGTAAGTTTGTAAAATTCATCAATGATGTCATAGTAGTATGGGTTTGTTTTTTTACTTACAGATTGTGGTCTAGCGGTTCCGTCCACATGTACAACGGCTTGTAACAATTCGTGAAAATCTTTTTTCACATCATAAGTAATAGTCATATAGTCAGCTGCCGGACATGATTCATCATAATTAGGAATATAGGTTTTCATCATATAATCAATAATTGATGGTGCAAATGGCATAAATTCAGTTCTGCTTAACCTTTTATTTACTGAGTCATTTACTGTTCTATCAAATGTATTCAAGATCATTGATCTTTTCCCTAATGCTCTCGGACCCCACTCCATACTGCCTTGCCAAAATCCGATAACATAATTATCTCTCAGCATTTCAGCTATTTTTACTGGTGCATTCTCCATCAACTCTATTTCACATTCATTTGCAATTGAGTTTAAGAAACTATCTACTTCATTTGTGTAGTCCGGTCCAATATAGGTATCGGTGAATTGATAATTACCAAGTTTTGATGTCCCATTTTTTTCAATATCAGCTAATATAGCAGCGCCAATTGCTAATCCAGAATCACCCATTGCTGGTTGAATGAACAGATTGGATACCGCAGGAAGCTCATAAATCACCTGATTAATTCTAACGTTGGCAAATACACCCCCGGCAAGCCCTATTTTTACTTTTTTGTTTTTGAAATGTTGGTCTAATACGCGTTGCGTTTCTTCAATAACGATACGTTCAGAAACTTTTTGACAAGCATAAGCAACATCCTCCTTCGACCATCCTTTGGTTAAATTTTCGATCTGGGCTTTTAAGACTTCATATCTTTTAGTATACTCAGTTCCAATAGAAGATTCTGACGTGGTTAAATTTACTTTATCTATTAATTTCAATCGTTCATCCATATTAAACTCTTTCCAATAGTAGTCGAGTTTATTAAAAGGAAAGCGTTGGAGTTTACCATTTTCAAATTTAAATAGGTTATAAAATTGGTCTTCAAGTACACTTGGTTTACCATAAGCAGCTAATCCAGTAATTTTCCCTTCGTGTCTGGTTGGTCTAAAACCAAGAAGTTGTGTAATTGTACTATAGAATGCACCTACAGAAACCTCATGGCCATTAATAACAAGTGGCTCTAAATGACCTTGCTCTGATGTATAGAAGTTGAAACTTTCTCCATCACCTTGTCCATCACAAGTAATCACTAAGTCTGGAGTAAATGGAGCGCAATAATAGGCACCTGCGGCATGACACAAGTGGTGATTGTAAAAACGGACCTCCGCTTTAGTATATCCTAGTTTTTTTACTTCAGCTATAAATGCATCTTTGTTTTTTTCTGTAAATCTGTCTCCAGACAGTCCAATATAAGACAATACGCGATCAATGTATTCTAATTGTTTAGTTCCTCTATTTTTATTGAACCTGAATTTTATTTCATTGGTTCCAATTTCTTTAAAAATAATTCCACCAACTGCAATTACATCAATATCTTGTTCAGTAAGGCTATTTTGTTTGAGGATAATATCTATAGCATTAGTGGGCCAGCCAAAATCTTGTTTTATTCTGCTAATTTTTTCTTCTTCAATTGATTGAATGATTCTGTTATTCTGAATAAGCGTAGCCGCTGCATCGTGTCCGAAGTTAATACCTAGTATATTCATGTTTAATTCAGTTTGTTTAAAATGTTCAAAATATTATTGGTTTGATACTCAAGTGTATTGTTTTCCGCAAGCATTTGCCCGCCTTGTATCAATTTTTTTCTTAATGTTTGGTTGCTCATCAGTTCCGTTATTGATCCAACTATCTGCTCTACTTTTTTAGGTTCAATTATTAAAGCATCTTTCCTGTGAGTAAGATAATGCGGTATTGCCCCTACATTGGTTGCTATTACCGGTAAACTATTGGCCATTGCCTCCCAAATCGTTCTTGGAAAGCCCTCTTCATATGATGGAATAATATAAATATCCGCCTGACGATATACTTGATTTAACTCTTGCCCAATTTGTTTTTTACCATGAAAAATAACATCATCATTTACACCAAGTGATAGGGCTAGGTTTTTCAAAGACATTTCTACAGGTTTTTCAGGTGAAGATTCCCAACCTACAATATTTAAAATCAAATGAGCATATGATTTTTTAAGTATTGCAAATGCCTCAATTAATTCAAACAGCCCCTTAAGTGGATCAATTCTTCCTGTGTAAAGTAAATGAACTTGCTCCCCATTACATGTATCTTCTTTTTTGTGAAAATCAGCTTTTGAAAGGGTAGTGGTTTTTATTTGATGAATGGACTTGCTTATCAGTTGGTATTTTTTGTACAATACAGGAGAGTTTACCATTACATCTGTTACTTTCATTTGTTTTCTAAACTGATAATCATTAAACCTTAAGTAAATATTAATAATTCTTTCTCTGAAGGTTTTTGCATTGCTTTGTTCTACCGATTCAGCATAATCACCTACAACCATAAAAACAACTTTACACGCTCCTGAATACTTTGAAAAATATGGCGCTAATGGTGAGGGTGAACGCACAATTAAATGGGAACAATTAATGAGCTTGTCAGCTAAATCACTTAACAGTTTTCTATGAAATAGTGTACGGTGCCATGCTGCTGTTTTTTTTCCCAAGCTGATTAGTATTATGTTAGTGCTCTTTAACTCGTAATCTGCTTCGCTCTTTTCATGTTCTCTTGCCTCATGTGCTACCAAGTAGAAAGTTCCGCAATTGCTTGCAAGCGAATCAATAAAAACCCCGTAATACCCTGGGAGTTTTATTTTGTTTCCATTGTAAACAAATGGAATATGATAATAACAGCCAATATTAGAATCAGGTTTCATTTTTATGAATCAAACTGATTTGTGAATATTTTACACTTATAGATGAGACTACTGCAAGTAAAAACCAAGCATATACATTTACAATTTCTGAGAGGAAATAAATGTGAATAATCATGGCTAAAAACGACCAATAAAATGCATTTTCAATTGGTGTTCTCTTGTTGTATTTACTTACAAAATGGTAAAGGTTGAATAATAAAATACACAAGAATGGAATCATTAATGCTAATCCTCCTTCTACTAAGAATAGTATGTATGAATTATGCGCACTTAATGCATGGTCTTGTGCTTTCCCCAAAACCAAATCAGCTCCTTCAAAGTTTCCCTCATCTTCAATCTTCATTAAACTATAATTATTGATTCCAATTCCGGTCCATGGATGTTCACTAAATGATTTTAACCCTCGTTCAATCATTAACTTTCTTGTTAAATAAGATTGATCTTGTGTGGATATGTTCTCTGTCTCATAAATTAATTCATAAATCCTTGGGCTTGAATTATACAATGATTGTTCAACAAACTCAAGTTGCAACACTACACCAATAATAGCTACTAGTAGTAATGGAATGATTAAATAGATCCCCTTTAGTTTATTCAATACTAAAGCAGCCACTGAAGTGGTGAATACTAAAAATAATCCGGCTCTCCTTTCCAGTCCTAATAATGAACTGATTAATAACACTAACAAAGTAATAGCAGCTACATTTCCATATTTTTGTTGGACAGCCTTAACGCTTATTGCCGAAAAACAAACCAACACAAAACTGTATGAATTTGGCGTATTGTTTTTAATGAAGTCAACAGTTAATGTCTTTCTGATAGAGTAAAAGAATAGGGTAAGCAATAATCCAATGGCAATGGTTTGTGCAATTTGACTCCAATTAACTTTAAACCTCATGTTTACCATCATGATGGTTAATAAACTCCAGTAAAGGTAGTTGGGTATTACTGCCATTGCTTTGTCTAACCCTCGTTTATCGGTAGCCGTATCAATGTCTAATATGGATAAGCAAACTGCCAAAAAAAATAACACAGCTAAACCTTGAGCATAAGTATTTACATTGAATACTTTGATTTGAGGACTAAACTTAAAAGCAATGATGGCAAAAACAATTAATGAGGCATTTACTCCAAATAAAAGTAAGGAGTTAAAACTCATCAATAAGGCATAAATGCCCAAAAAATAGTTGAATTCGTCAGAAAAGTATCTTCTAAACAGCATGATTTTTTTTAAACATCGAAATAAAATTTCTTAGCCGATACAGAATCGACACCCTGATATAT
>JBKDBG010000045.1:0-29982 GCA_046314755.1 Bacteroidota bacterium
AACTAAACCTTCGCGGATCAGTGAAGGCATTTTCAGGTCGGTGACAAGTGCCACAGGACATGGTATTATTGGCCGAAAGAATTTTATCAAAAAACAGTTTTCTACCTAATTCAACACCTTCTTCAGTTAACGGATTATCAGGTGGAGAGGGTACGCGAGGCCATAAGAAACCTTGAGGATAATCTAATTGATATGGCGTTGTGTTTACAGCTGTCGGACCATTATTCTCTTGATCTCCCGGTTTAACTTCTTCATCTAACTTACAGCCTATCATGGTTGCCATAAAAGCAACTAAGCAAGTTCCAACTATTGTTTTTGTATTTGAAAACATCTTTACTGTGTGATTACTGAAAATGCTCCTTGTACAATATTATCTCTTAACTTTCCTGCATCGGGGTTTGAAGCGGTATGTATTTCTGATGACATGGTTTTTAAATCGTAGGTATGAGGTGTTTTAAACACTTCATCCAAGTCCATTTTTAATGGAACTGTAACGGTAGTTGCTCCATTCTTTTTAAGGCCGGTTAAATCCAATTCAACCAACCCAACGTTACTATTGCCACCAACATCCAACGACATTGGGGTATTTGCTGTATTGAATCTTCCTTTTAATCTGAAGAAAATATAATCTGCTGTCCATGACCAAAACATTTCATTGGTTGGACTTAAATCTCCATCTTCAACTCCCGCCCTATTCATGGCACTATCAACCCCAACCAAAAAACGCATTTTTGTATATACTCCTTTGGGGATACCCGAGGCTAAATTGTTGGCCATTGACTGCACATCACTAAAATCAATCAAATGATAGGTTTTTAAATTAACCCATTGGTTGGCTTCATTCATTAATTGAATATTGCTGATGTAATACTTTAACTCTGAAATTCGAATTGTATCTGCGGCTGCGGTTATGAAATTTGTATTCAGTGCCAAGGGTGTATTTCCAAAAAAATGAGCAAAGGAAAGGTTTACAGTACCATTGTTATTGTTATAATTTAATCCGGGTTTATCTTCAGGAATAACCTCATCCACCTTTTTCTTATCATCACTGCATGATGAAAATAATAAAGGAAGAATTGTGATAGCCAGAATAAATATTTTTTTCATGTATTGAATTTTTTGTTTGGTGAATTGTTTCCTAAACTTGTCAATCAAATTTAGTAAAATTTTATTGCTAAATACTTAATTTTTATCAGTTATGGCAAGTTTTGATATCATAAACAAATTAGATTTACAAAAGGTTGACAACGCAATTAACACTGCAATCAAAGAATTAGCCAATCGTTATGATTTGCGAGACCAGGAGTGCAGTATTGAATTAGATAAAAAAAGTAAGGTAGTAAAATTGTCGGCTAAGCAAGATATGGCCTTACAAAGTATGGTAGATATCATATTGAGTAAGTTTACCAAACAACAACTTGATCCACGTTCATTGGACTTATCTAAAGAGCCGACTCCAAGTGGGAAGATAATGATTCTAAACCTCCCCATTAAAGAGGGAATTGATAAAGAAACCGCCAAAAAAGTGGTTCAGTTTATCAAAGATTCAAAACTGAAAGTTCAGGCGAGCATCATGGATGATCAGGTAAGGGTTACCAGTAAAAGCATTGATGAACTTCAAACGACTATTGCTAAAATAAGGACTCATGATTTTGAGGTTCCATTGCAATTTGACAACATGAGAAGTTAGCACTCACATCCAACCTTTTCGTTTAAACCAGGTATAAATCAAAATTGTTACCAATAGCATAAATCCAAGCACGGCAGGATATCCATAAGGGTGTTGTAACTCGGGCATGTTTTCAAAATTCATCCCATACACTCCAACTATAAATGTTGTAGGTAAGAAAAATGCTGTAAATACGGTTAAGGTACGCATCACCTCATTTGTTCTTTGTGAGGAAATTGAAATATATACATTCATTAAATTATTGATATCATCATGGTTGGTTTCAATGAGTGTATCAATTTTTTTATAATAATCCATTAAATCTTGGAAAATAGGTTTTGATTTATTCAACCCGGCATGGCTTGACAAATGCACGATGACCTCTTCTGTTAGGTTACTAATTTTTCTAAATAAGTTAATTTTTCTTTTGATTTCAAATAAGCTTTTAATCAAATCAGGAATTCGTTTTTTCAAAAATATTCTACTTTCATAAAAATCTATTTCCGATTCTACTTTACCAACCGGTTCTTCATAGGTGATGAGGGCGGTTTTTAAAATTTTACATACTACTTCAAACGCATTTAACGAGCAAGACGCTTTATACCTCTCCATTAATTTTTCGTACCCGGGTAAATCAGCCCGATGTATGGTAATCACTAAATTTTTACGATAAAAAATGGCCAGTTTTCGGCTCACCTTTTGAATGGTATCTACTTCCTTAGGTGATTGCGAATCAAAATACCTACAAATAATGAATTCTGTATCATCAAATGTCTCTGCTTTAGGTAGGTGTTCGGGTTGCAACACATCTTGCAAGGCGGCAGGGTGGAGTTTATATTCTGCAGCCAGTTTTTGCAATTCTGATTCGTCAGGGTTTAATACATCAATCCAATTAAAACCGCATTGATTTTCCGCTAATATTACCGAGTACATACACCAAAGATAATTTTTTTTGAGGGAGGGAAAACTTTTTATCTTACTCGGTGTTTTTCATTGTGCAATCTTTTCATAATTGTGGGGTATTGTATCGCAATACCTGAAACCCGGCTTGTGGGGAGCCGGGTTTCTTTATTTTAGATGATATTGAACAAGCGGACTTGCCCAATCTCTAACCCCTGTGTTAACCCTAGCTTTTAGTACATTTAATATAGAATACAAACCAAAATAAGTTCGGTTAATATATAATGCATGCTGCGAGCCACGTCCTTCTTTGGATTTTTTAAGTTCATCCATTTTGCTCACCTCTTCACCTAACTCATAAATTTCATTGATGTATTGATCGTTACCAAAATCAAATACTGCCTCATCAAATGGCTTTTTCAACAGATTTGTCATGCGTATGAAAGCATCCGAAATCTTAGCTTTTACGGCTTCTGTATCAGCAGGTTGAATGATTTCTTGTTGCTCCATAATTGCTCTGATAGCATCCTTACTCTTCATAATTTCGGGCACTAACAATGCGAAATAATTCAAGTAAAAATCATCAGGAATTTCTTTTACACAACCAAAATCGATTACCCCAAGTTTACCATCAGGTTGCATTAAAAAATTACCCGGATGAGGATCGGCATGCACGGCTTTTAATTGATGAACTTGCACATCATAAAAATCCCACATGGCTTGTCCTACCTTATCGCGCACTTCTTGCGAAGGGTTGGTTTTTAAAAAATCATCCAAATGCATTCCATCCAACCAATCCATGGTGAGCACTTTTGTTGATGACAATGATTCGTAGTAGTTTGTAAACACGACATCTGACAAGTGTTTACAAGCATTACTAATTTCTATACTTCGCTTGTATTCTAACTTGTAATCCGTTTCCTCAAGAAGTTTCCCTTCTACCTCTTTAATATATTTATCCAACTCCTTCTCATTCATATCAAGTAACCTAAAAGCAATTGGCTTTACAATTTTCAAATCACTTTTAATACTTTCTGCTACTCCGGGATACTGGATTTTTACGGCAAGTATTTTTCCGTTCAATTCAGCTTTATGCACTTGACCAATACTGGCTGCGTTGCTTGCTTTCATCTCAAACACATCAAACATTTGTTGTGGTGTTTTTCCAAAACTCTTTACAAATGTTTGAACAATAAGCGGCCCCGATAATGGAGGTGCACTATACTGAGCCATTTGAAATTTATTGGTGTACTGCCTGGGCAATATATTTTTTTCCATGCTTAACATTTGTGCAACCTTAAGTGCACTCCCTTTAAGCTCACTTAACGCATTGTAAACATCTGTGGCATTGGCCTCATGTAAATCATCTTTACTCAAATTGGGGTCAACAATTTTTTTGGAGTAATGCTTGATGTAGTTCCCCCCGATTTGTGCACCTGTTTTTACAAAGCGCATAGCCCTTTGCACCTTGGTGCTGGGAATGGTGTTTTGTTCCATTAATACTTATTTTTTTGCGTGTTGAAACAAAAATTTACCAAAATCTAAAGCTGTATCAAAGGCCGACTTCGACATTAAATCCAGTGCAAGATTTACACTCTTTTCAATAGCCGCATCGGTTTGTTCAAAGTTTGTACTGTTGTCTTCAACCCAAAATTTAAATACAAATAGAAAGTTTAACCAAACACCATCGGCATATCGCTCATCTAAAAATTTACGTTTGGCTAACTCTTGCGTACTAAAACCTTCGTCTAAAATAGTTTTTATTTCACGTTTAAATGATTCATTCAATTGATTGAGATAAGCAGGCCATTTCGGCAACTTTTTAATATCCCTGTCGTGCATAAACTTAATAAACGTGCGATTTTGTTTTGCTTCCTCAAAAAACGTATAAAACACAGCCAATAATTTCTCGCGAACCGAATACGAAGCCCAAATTTCATTTGCAGTACACTTGGTTAATACCGCTTCAAACCAGTTATTATAAATTTCAGCTTCAAGCGCTTCCAAAGAGTTAAACTGGGTGTAAAACTCACTTTCGCTAATATTGGCATGCTTGCAAAACAAATACACATTTTCAGGAGTTTTGTTGTGCTCTAAGGTATGTTTAATGTACAATTGGATGAGTTGGTCTTTCATTGAATATCAAATTATTTACTTTAATATTTAACATAGCATCAGCGGATTTGTTTTAAGTGATTTTGACTGAAAACTTAATTCATTTATATTCGAGGCCTAAGCAACAGCATGAATCTCTTGAATAAATACCTCACCTTACTTGGATTATTCTTCATCACATTTACCTCACAATCACAAACCTTTCAGGTGGTTGATGGAGATACCATAAATTATACCGATGCCAAAGGGATGAAACAAGGTTTTTGGAGATATTTTTGGCCTAATGGGGATTTAAAGTATGAGGTATTTTATGAGAACAACGAAAAAGAAGGACTTGAAATCAGGTATTTTGATGCACAGGATTGTATTGAGTTTAGTAATACTTATAAAAATGGCGTGTTATCTGGCCCAAGTGTAACCTACCATCCTAACTGTAATGTAAAAATTGAAGAGGCCTACCTGGCAGGAAAAAAACACGGCTATGAACGGATTTATGATGAAAATGGTTTTTTACAAACCGAAGCAAAGTTTGAGAAGGGTGACTTAGATGGCAGTTATGCCCACTTTGATAAAAAAGGAATGGTAACATATGAATCGCCAACCAAAGAAACTACCTTAAAGTTCGACAAGTTTATTTCAGGTGAATATAAAATAAAAGATTCAACCATCTTTAGGGTGTTTGATCGTAACAACCAATGGAAAAAAGTATTGCTGGTTGTTGATATGACAGGCAGTATGTTTCCTTATATTGGCCAATTATTGGTGTGGTACAAAAAAAATTATGAATCGGAAAAAATAAAATATTACGCTTTGTTTAACGATGGCGATAATTTACCCGATAATAAAAAAGTGGTAGGAAACACAGGAGGTGTGCACACTTTTGAAGGCAAAGACTTTAAGAAGTTTAAGAAGGACATTGAAGATGTGAGAAAAAAAGGAGAAGGCGGTGATGATCCCGAAAATGACTTGGAAGCCATACTTAAAGCAATGACGGCTTACCGTGATTACCAGGATATTGTTTTGGTGGCTGATGACAGTGATATCCGAGACATGAGTTTACTGAAACGAATCAGAAAGCCGGTGCATATTATTTTATGTGGTACCAAACGAGGTATTAATCCGCAATACATTAAGTTAGCCATTCAAACCAAAGGGAGCTTGCATACAGCAAACAACGATGTTTATATCAAGAACCTAAAAGAAGGTGATGAGGTGATTTTAGACAATGATATTTTTGTTTGGCAGAACAACGATTTGGTTTTGGTAGCTGTAAAAGAGCAATAGTTATTCTCCACGCAATTCAGCCAGTTTATCTTCCAATTGCATAATATCGGAAATGAGTACTTCACGGGCCTTACTTCCTTTAAACGGCCCCACAACTCCGGCTCTTTCCAGTTGATCAATAATACGTCCTGCTCTGTTGTAACCTAGGTTTAATTTACGTTGTAATAATGAAGTTGAACCTTGCTGGTGTTGCACAATAATATGTGCAGCTTCTTCAAACAAACTGTCTCTCTCACGCGGATCAAATTCTGCAGGACCATTTTCTCCATCGTCTTCGTTTCTAACCTCAGGCAATGGATAAGGTTCTTTACCGGTTTGTGAGCCAATAAAATTGGCAATTCTTTCCACCTCCGGAGTATCCACAAAAGCACATTGTAAACGAATAATATCATTACCTACGGTGTATAACATATCACCTTTACCAATCAGCTGATCGGCACCGTTTGCATCTAAAATGGTACGTGAATCAATTTTTTGTGAAACCCTAAAAGCCACACGAGCGGGGAAATTGGCTTTAATCATACCCGTAATTACATTCACCGAAGGACGTTGGGTTGCCAAAATTAAATGAATACCAATAGCACGAGCCAATTGTGCTAAACGAGCAATTGGCATTTCAACTTCTTTACCTGCAGTCATCATCAAATCAGCAACCTCATCAATCACCACCACAATGTATGGTAAAAACCTGTGGGGCATTTTTTCGGTAGGCACCAATTTTCGGCTGATAAATTTGGCATTATATTCTTTTAAATTACGAACCTGTGCATCTTTCAATAAATCATAACGGCTATCCATTTCAACACACAAAGAGTTGAGGGTATTTACCACCAATTTGGTATCGGTGATAATGGCATCCGCATCGCCAGGAATTTTAGCCAAAAAGTGTCGTTCAATGGTTTTGTAAATACTAAGCTCAACCTTTTTAGGGTCTACCAGCACAAACTTAATTTGCGAAGGATGCTTTTTATACAATAAAGAAACCAAGATAGTATTCAAACCCACTGATTTACCTTGACCTGTTGCACCTGCCATAAGCAAATGAGGCATTTTAGCCAAATCGGCCACAAACACTTCGTTTTGTATGGTTTTACCAAAAGCCACCGGTAAATCCATTTCGGCATTTTGAAATTTAATGCTGGCCAAAACTGAACGCATGCTTACCATCGCAGGCTTTTCATTGGGAACTTCAATACCAATGGTTCCTCTGCCCGGAATTGGCGCAATAATACGTATGCCCAATGCAGCCAAACTCAAGGCAATATCATCTTCAAGGTTTTTAATTTTTGCAATACGAACTCCATCCTGCGGAACAATTTCATATAATGTAACTGTTGGGCCAATGGTTGCTGATATTTTTTTGATACCTATGTTATAGTTTTTCAAGGTATCCTCAATCATTTTGGTTTTTATCTGCAATTCGGCACTTTCAACCGTATTTTTTGCCTCACCGTAATCATTCAACAACTCCAAAGTAGGAAATTGATATTTGCTGTAATCCAAGGTAGGGTCGTAATCCGAATCCAATGTGCCGTATTCAGGCAGTTCGGTTAATTCTTCTTCTTCGGGTGTTTCTTGTACTTCAAGTATCAATCCGCTGTCGGTAGTCAGTACGGTATTAATGGGCTCTTCAACAGTAACCACTGGAGTAAGCGGAATTTCTACAGGATGAGGAATTTCTATTTCGGGCAAAAGTTCTTCTTCAATCATTGGTTCCGGCTCTGTTTGCATTGGCAATTCAAGTTCTTCAACCAATTGCTCAGGAACTTCTTCCATCACATTTTCTTTTACTTTCAACACAAAATCATCAGGGTTTAACGCTTCCTCTTCTGCAGCAGAAGCTTCACCCCCAGCAGCTATTGCTGCAGTTGTGGCTAAAATGGTGCCTTTATTAGAGTCGCTTTCATCCTCGTTGGTTTCGGCTTTTACAGCAGTTAAAGGTTTGGGTTCATAAAATTTAATATTGAACACTGCAACCAAAAACACCAATAAATAAAACAAAAGCGCAACCGAGGTACCCGCAAGTCCGATTAATCCTTTTAAATACAAATACCCGAAATGGCCGAATGCCCCGCCTAATATTTGCCAACTGTTGTTAAAAATCAAACCCAATACCACCGATAACCAAATCACAATAAAAAAACTGTAACGAACTGTTTTTAAAATTGGAAGCGGTGTGGTATCGGTGAGCAGTTTAATGCCCAATAAGCCAAAAATCAATACAAACGCAAAAGAAGCTATTCCAAAAGCTTTGTACATGAATACATAACCCATCCACGCACCAAGTTTACCTAAAATATTTTCAGCAGCATCCGGAGTATTTTCAATAAATAAACTCCAAGTCATTCCTTTGGCAATACTTTGATCATATTGCCAAGTAAATACAAATGAACCAAATGAAAAGGCCATAAAAACCGACAAAAGCATAAAGCCTAAGCCTGATATTTTGATGAATCGCTCGTCCTTTAAAAAAGCGAATCGAGTTTTGGCTACAGGCTCTTTCCCTTTTTTATCGGTTGGCTTAGGTTCTTCAAAAAATTCCTCCTTTGTAAAATCCTTGGGCTCACTTCCAATCGGGCTGATTATGTTTTGTTTAGGCTTTTTCATTCTAATCTAACAAAAATAAGGTTCAAAGGCAGCTAAAAGCAATTAGTTACTCACCTTTGCACAATGCATGGGTATTGAATGACATATTTTAAAAACACTTCTTACATTTACTTTTGCTTAAGCGGTTATTGTGCTTAAATTCGTGCGGCTTTATTATTGGCAATTATCATGGACAAACCGGATTACATTTTATCATTACTAGAAGTATTAAAGTATTTAATTCCTGCGCTTGTGGTGTTCCTTGTGGTTCAATACATGCTGAAAAACTTTTTCGACAATGAATACCGAAGAAGACAAATGAGCTTGAAATTGGAAACCAATAAAATGATAACGCCCATTAAGTTACAAGCGTATGAGCGAGTGGTTATTTTAATGGAAAGAATGAGCCCGAATAACTTAATTTTTAGGGTTATGGTGCAAGGCATGAGTGCAACACAACTTAAAATTGCGTTGATTCAGGATATCAATAATGAATTTAATCACAATGTTTCTCAGCAAATTTATGTATCACCGCAAGCTTGGCAAATGGTGCGTATTGCTAAAGAAGAAATGATTAACATCATCAACACAGCATACAGCCGACTTGGCCCGAACTCCGTTGGTATTGATTTAAGTAAAGCCATATTTGAAACCATGATGCAAATGGAAAACATTCCTACGAACAAAGCATTAGATTTTTTAAGAAAAGAGTTCCATTTGTTATTTGATTAATACATTGTGCAATGACTCATCAAACATTATTTTCCGAATTCAGTCCTATAACACAAGAGCAATGGATTGCCCGGTGTATTAAAGATTTGAAAGGGAAAGATTTTACCGAATTAAACTATACCACACCTGATGGCATCACCATCAAACCTTTTTACACGGAAGAAGATATTAATCAAATCAACACCACTCCATTGTTTAACCACACCAATTGGAATATTTGTGTTGAAATTGACGGTACTAACGAAGTAGAAGGAAACAAACAAGCCTTACATGCCTTAAAACAAGGTGCTGATAGTTTGTTATTTTATGTGAATGATCATTGCAACCTGCTACAATTACTTCAACACATTCAAACAGAAATTCTTCAGTTACATTTTGTGGTTGATGGTAACGCAATAAAATTTTTATCAAACCTCCGCCAACAAGTAAATACAAAGCACTATAACATTAATATAGATTTTGTAGAGCAATTACTACGTACAGGTGTATACCGAAAAAACCTGGGAGAAGATTTGGCCGAACAAAATGAAATAACTGTACAAACACATACCCTCATTATCAATGGAAATATTTACCATAATTCAGGTGCAACAAGTGCTTATGAAATTGGTTGTATTTTAGCTCATTTGAATGTTTATTTAAACAATCAATCCTTTGATATCAATGCAATTCAAAATGTTCAATTGAACGTTGCTTGTGGCGAAAACTACTTTTTTGAAATTGCAAAATTGCGTGCACTTAGAAAAGTAATGAACCGGTTATTTGAGGTACAAGAATTAAATCCTGTTCAACTACATATTCATGCCGAAACTTCAACACGTTATTTAACGGCATTTGATGTACATAACAATTTATTACGTAACACCACAGCGGCAATGGCTGCGGTAACCGGAGGGTGTAACAGTTTAAGCATAAAACCGCACACACAAGTATTTGCAGGTTATGATGAGCAGGCACAACGTTTTGCTATCAACATTCAACACTTGCTTAAAGCGGAAAGTTATTTTGATAAAGTTGCAGATATAAGTGCAGGTGCCTTTTATATTGAAAATTTAACCGAAACCTTAGCACAAAAAGGTTGGGAATATTTTACAGCAATTGAAACAGAAGGTGGCTTATTAAGTTCACTCCAAAACCAAACCATTCAAAATAAAATAGAGGCTTTTGCTGCTATTGAACAACAAGCCTTTGATGCAGGTGAATTAATATTGGTTGGCACAAATAAATTCCCTAACGTAAACGAAACCCTCACTCAAAAAATGATTTGGGATGAGCCCAAACCTGCAGGCACAATTAAACCTTTGTTCCCGCATAGATTGGCTCAGAAAAATGAAATTGAACGCCAACAAGCTAATGTGTAAGTGAGCCATGAGAAAAAATTTTAGTAACATTTCCTATCAAACATCAGCACCGGAAACAATCGTTCAAAATGCTGAACCATTTATATCGGCTGAACAAATTGAAATAAAATCGAATTATAGTCCGGCAGATTCGGCAAAACTCACTCATGTAAACTTTGCAGCAGGGATTCCTCCTTTTTTAAGAGGCCCCTACTCTACCATGTATGCCAACAATCCTTGGACCATTCGCCAATATGCAGGATTTTCAACTGCCGAAGAATCAAATGCTTTTTATCGCAGAAATTTAGCTGCAGGTCAAAAAGGGTTATCTGTTGCATTTGACTTGGCTACTCACCGCGGATACGACAGCGACCATGAACGCGTAGTAGGTGATGTAGGTAAAGCCGGAGTTGCTATTGATTCGGTGCTTGATATGAAAATCTTGTTCGACCAAATACCGCTTGATGTGATGTCAGTTTCAATGACCATGAATGGTGCTGTTTTACCTATCATGGCATTTTACATTGTTACGGCCGAAGAACAAGGTGTTAATATGGATAAGTTAAGCGGCACTATTCAAAATGATATTCTAAAAGAATTCATGGTGCGCAACACGTACATTTATCCGCCTGCTCCATCCATGAAAATCATAGCTGATATTTTTGAATTCACTTCGCAAAAAATGCCGAAGTTTAATTCAATCAGTATCTCAGGGTATCACATGCAAGAGGCAGGAGCTACGGCCGATATTGAATTGGCATACACCTTAGCCGATGGATTAGAATACATCAGAACAGGGTTACAAGCCGGACTAGATATTGATAGTTTTGCGCCTCGACTTTCGTTTTTTTGGGCGATAGGCATGAACCATTATATGGAAATTGCCAAGATGCGAGCGGCACGCATGTTATGGGCGAAAATGGTTAAACAATTCAATCCGAAAAATGATAAATCATTGGCATTAAGAACCCATTGTCAAACCTCGGGATGGAGCTTAACCGAGCAAGATCCGTTTAACAATGTGGCGCGCACCAATATTGAAGCCATGGCTGCCGCATTAGGCCATACGCAAAGTTTACACACCAATGCATTGGATGAAGCCATTGCTTTGCCAACCGATTTTTCGGCACGTATTGCGCGGAATACCCAACTTTGCTTGCAATTAGAAACCAATATTTGCAAAAATGTTGATCCATGGGGTGGCTCACATTATGTGGAATCACTTACCAATGAACTTGCACAAAAAGCTTGGAAATTAATTGAAGAAGTGGAATCTCTTGGTGGTATGGCCAAAGCCATTGAAACCGGAATTCCTAAAATGCGAATTGAAGAAGCAGCAGCAAAAAAACAAGCCCGAATTGATAGTGGGAAAGATATTATTGTAGGTGTAAATTTATATCAATCTGAACAACAAGCCAACATTGAAACACTTGAGGTTGATAATACCAAAGTGCGTGAATCCCAAATTTTACGTTTACAAAAATTAAAACAAGAACGCAACCAAACACAAGTGGACGAAGCCTTACAAGCCATTACAACTGCTTGCGAAACCGGTAACGGAAACTTATTGGAGTTGGCCATTGATGCTGCTCGTAAAAGAGCCACACTCGGTGAAATTTCAATGGCTTGTGAAAAGGTGTTTGGAAGATATCAGGCAAATATTCGCTCCATTGCAGGCGTATACTCTAAAGAAATTTCTATGGATTCAAACTTTATAGACGCGCGAAAATTAGCAGATGAATTTGCATCATTAGATGGAAGAAGGCCAAGAATAATGGTAGCTAAAATGGGGCAAGACGGTCATGACCGAGGTGCAAAAGTAATTTCAACCAGCTTTGCCGACATGGGTTTTGATGTAGATATCGGGCCTTTGTTTCAAACGCCTTACGAGGCTGCTAAACAAGCCGTAGAAAATGATGTGCATATTTTAGGTGTATCAAGCCTAGCCGGTGGACATAAAACATTGGTTCCACAAGTGATTGAAGAACTTAAAAAATTTGGAAGAGAAGACATCATGGTGGTGGCAGGTGGTGTGATACCTCCACAAGATTATGAATTTTTGTATGAGGCAGGAGTGAGTGCCATATTCGGCCCCGGAACAATTATCGCAAAAGCGGCACAAGATATTTTACACAAACTAATTAATAACGCCAACACTTAATTTGAAAAACCAACTTGCCATATCGCAATACATGGATGGAATTACCCAAGGCAATATTGCCATTATTGGTAAAGCCATTACGTTGGTTGAAAGTTCTTTGCCTGCTCATCAAGAATTGGCGCAACAAATTATTGAACTGTGTTTACCGCTATCAGGTAACTCCATTCGTATTGGAATTACCGGGGTGCCCGGTGTAGGTAAAAGTTCATTTATTGAAAAATTTGGTTTGCACCTAATTGAAGCGGAGCAAAAAAAAGTAGCGGTATTGGCCATCGATCCAAGCAGCAGTATTACGGGCGGGAGTATTCTGGGTGATAAAACAAGAATGGACAAACTATCTGTTCACCCGAATGCCTTTATCCGACCAACTGCCGCAGGTGATTCACTAGGCGGTGTTGCCAGAAAAACACGTGAAAGCATTTATATCTGTGAAGCTGCAGGTTTTGATACGATTTTAATAGAGACTGTGGGTGTTGGTCAATCCGAAACTGCGGTTCATTCCATGGTTGATTTTTTCTTGTTACTGATGCTATCAGGCGCAGGAGATGAATTGCAAGGAATAAAGCGCGGCATTATGGAAATGGCCGATGCCTTAGTAATAACAAAAGCAGATGGTGATAATGCCATGAAAGCAAAAACTGCCGCTGTTGAGTACAAACGTGCCATGCATTTGCTTCCACCTCACACAGCAGGTTGGATTGCCGAAACAACAACGTGTTCATCACTCACAGGCGAGGGCATGGAAGAAATTTGGAATATCATTGAAAAATATTTTCGTCATTGCACTTCAAACGGTTTTATTCAACATAAAAGAACGGAACAAGCCAGGTATTGGATGGATGAAACCATACAAAACGAGTTAAAGCAACTATTTTTTGAACATCCTGAAGTAAGAAGCAATTACCCGTTGTTGCTTAAACAACTGGATGATGGTAATATTACCTCCTACCAAGCAGCCCATAAAATAATTGCATTATTCAAAGCCGCATTACGGGCATAATACATCATATGAGTATGAACTTAAATCAAAACTCAAAAAAAATACTATTCCTGCTTTGGGTGATTTTAGGTATATGGAGTTGTAAAAACACCTACACCCTCTCTCGTAACGAAGCACAAAATATCAGCATCAATCAACAACAACTGAAGGCAATTGACAGCAATTTGGTTAATACGATTTTACCTTATAAACAAAAGTTGGATGCGCAAATGAACGAGGTAATAGGTTTGGCTGAGCAAGAACTAAAAAAAGAATTACCCGATGGTTCGCTAGGCAATTTTGTAGCCGATGCCTGCTTAACCCATGCTCAAAAACTATACAGCAACACCATTGATTTTTGTGTATTGAATAATGGAGGAATTAGAATTCCATCAATCGCACAAGGCAATATTACGGTTGGTCGTATGTATGAGTTGATGCCTTTTGATAATAATTTAGAAGTAGTTATCTTAAATGGAGCTGATTGTGAATTGCTGTTCAATTGGATTGCAAAATGGAAAGGAGCCCCCGTAAGCGGATTAAGTATAGAACTAACCGTTGAAGGTTCATGGAAAAATGCCATGATTAATGGTGTACCTTTTAATAAAGATAAAACCTACACCATTGCCACCACTGATTTTATTGCAAACGGTGGAGATGGTGCCGTAATGTTTAAAAATGGCGCACGTACTGCGATTAACTACAAGCTAAGAGACGCTTTGATTGAGTATGTGAAAAATAGAGAAACGATTAAAGCAAACAACAATGGCCGCATCAAACAAAATTAACCGGAGAAACTTTATTGTTACAGGCGCAAAATTTGGTGCATTAGGTTTACTAAGCACTTTACCCGAATTCGTTCAAGCCAAATCAAAAACCAAACAAATAACCATATTGCATACCAACGATTGGCACAGCCGTATTGAACCCTTTCCGTCTGATGCAGGCAAAAACGCAGGACTTGGCGGAGCAGCAACTCGTGCGGCACTCATTCAAAAAATTAGAGAAGAACAGCCAAACGTTATATTATTAGATGCAGGTGATATTTTTCAAGGTACGCCTTACTTTAACTTTTTTGAAGGAGAATTAGAATACAAACTCATGTCGGCCATGGGGTATGATGCTGCAACATTAGGCAATCACGATTTTGACAACGGGATTGAGGGCATTGTAAACCAGCTTCAACATGCAAACTTCGACTTGATTAACTGTAACTATAATTTCTCGGGAACTTTGTTGGAAGCAAAGGTGAAACCCTATAAAATTATTCAGAAAAACGGCATTAAGATTGGTATTACCGGAGTTGGTATTGATTTGAAAGGGTTGGTTTCCGATGAGTTATTCGGAAACATCATTTATACCGATCCGGTACAAAAAGCTTCAGACATGGCAAGGGAGTTAAAACAACAAAAAGGTTGCGATTTTGTAATTTGTTTGTCTCATTTAGGATTTGAATATCCGTCTGATAAAATAAGTGATAAAATATTAGCGCAAAAATCATCCAATATTGATTTAATTATTGGAGGACATACGCATACCTTTTTACCCAAACCTATAATTGTAAAAAATACACTTAATCAGGATGTGATTGTAAATCAGGCCGGGTGGGCAGGTTTACAATTGGGCCGTATTGATTTATTCTTTGACAAGGCTAAAAACCTTGTAAATACTGGACTTTCGGGGAATATGACGATTGGCGAAAAAAGTGTATAGTTTGGTTGATAAGTGCAGACACAAGAATTAGTTTTACACCAAAAACTATACCTTATAAACACAAATTTTGATATTTGTCTGTCAAATTAAAATTTTATAATCTCATTAAAAAACATCATTCACAAACACTTACAAAAAGTTGTTTGGCAAGTATAAAAATTTGGCACAAAAAAAATTTTTTTATTCACAATAAATACATCATTTTCACAAACGAAAAGAGTATCAAATATGAGTGAAAAAACTGCAGAGAGCGTTTGGAATAATTGTTTAAAACTGATCCAAGACAATGTATCCCCACAAAGCTTTAAGACTTGGTTTGAGCCAATTAAACCGGTAAAGCTTGACAACAAAGTATTAACAATACAAGTTCCCAGCCAATTTTTTTATGAATGGTTGGAAGAACATTACGTTACACTATTAAAAAAGACACTAAAACAAGAATTGGGTCCAGGATCACGACTCGAATACAATATTATTGTTGAAAATAGTAGTAATAATTCAAACCCATATGTTGTTAATTTACCAGGAAGCAGTAACCACAAATCAGATACTCAAAATGTGGGCGTTCCGCTAAATTTAACCAGCAACATCAAAAATCCTTTCATTATACCGGGTTTAAAGAAGGTAAATATTGACAGCAATTTAAATCCAAGTCTAACTTTCGATACCTTAATAGAAGGTGATTGCAATCGTTTGGCTCGTTCGGCAGGTTACGCAGTTGCGAATAAACCGGGCGGTACTTCATTTAACCCATTAATGGTGTTTAGTGAAACCGGATTGGGCAAAACGCACCTTGTACAGGCAATAGGCAACATGATTAAATTAAACAACAAGAACAAAGTTGTTTTATATGTACCTGTTGAGAAATTCACCAATCAGTTTGTTGAAGCAGTTAGAAACAATAGCCAACAAGACTTCTTAAACTTTTACCAAAATATTGATGTGCTGATTGTTGATGATGTGCAGTTCTTAGAAAATAAGCAAAAAACACAAGAAATTTTCTTTACTATATTCAATCACCTTCACCAACAAGGCAAACAAATTATTTTAACAAGCGACCGCGCACCAAAAGATTTAAAAGGCATGGACGAGCGTTTGTTATCTCGCTTCAAATGGGGTTTATCATGTGATTTACAACAACCTGATTTTGAAACCAGATTAGCCATTCTTGAACACATGATGTACAATGATGGTATTACTTTGAGCAGAGAAGTTGTAGAATATGTGGCCCACAACATCAATACCAATATTCGTGAATTAAGAGGAGCATTAGTATCATTATTAGCGCAATCTTCATTAAACCGCAAAGAGGTTACTTTAGAACTTGCAAAACAAATACTGAAAAACTTCGTTAAAAACTCAACCCGAGAAATTTCAATTGAGTTTATACAAAAATTGGTTTGCGACTACTTCAGCATTCCTGTTGATTTGGTGAAATCAAAAACACGTAAACGTGAAATTGTACAAGCCCGTCAAATTTCAATGTTTTATGCCAAGGACCTAACCAAAGCTTCTCTAAAAACAATTGGTATGCACTTCGGAGGCAGAGATCACTCTACTGTTATTCATGCTTGCCAAACTGTGAACGACCTGATGGAAACAGATAAAAAATTCAAAGCCGATATTGAAGAAATCGGCAAGAGAATAAAAATTAATCTGGTTTAAGATACGCATAAAAAAAGCCCGGCATGCCGGGCTTTTTTTATGCATTGTTACATTCACATGGTTAGTTTTTCCACTCCATGGTTTCAATCATTTTATAGATATCTTTTTTCAAAAACTCAAGTACGGGAGCCACACTATCAGGATTGGTTCGTTCATTAAAATAAAGTGCTCCACGTAAGTAATTTGAAACCGTATCGGTTACATAAAATTGAAAATTTGTGGCTGTATTTCCGCTAATGTCATACACCATTCCTCTTAAGTTTTCCTTCTGAATATAAGTTTCAAAGATTTCATCCGCCTTAACAGTGTGTTTATAAACCAAAGTATGAGCATCGTCAGCCAACTTATTTAACTCATTAGCTTTTGATACCCTTTTAAAACTGATGTGTAAGGTTGCGTTATATGGACGATAGAAAATATTAAACCAACATTTTTCTTGCTGCATGGTATAATCAGGAAAAACAATGGCATAATCAGGTAATTCACAATTAAACCCACAATCGTTGGTGTAGGCAACATATTTTTTAGCGGGAAATTCTATACGCTGAAAGCCACGTGGCTTGGGCGTGTAAGTATCTTCACAGGATGAAAATGACAACACTGAGAATAACAGCACTACTACATTAATGATTTTCACCCGCATGCGTAATCTCTACTTTAATACGTTTTATCCTTCTTTTATCGGCTGATTCAACCAAAAATTTGTAATTATTATACGTAATCGTATCGCCTTGCTTCGGCATTTCACCGTTTAACTCCAGCAACATTCCTCCAATGGTATCAGCATCATTACGCACATCTTCGAACTCTTCAATATCTACGCCCATGTATTTGCACATATCGTTAATCAAAATTTTGGCTTCAAACACATAGGTGTGTTCGTTCAACTTCGAATAAAAAACTTCATCTTCATCAAACTCATCATTAATCTCACCAAATATTTCCTCCAAAATATCTTCCATGGTAACAATACCTTGTGTACCACCAAACTCATCAACCACCATGGCTAAATGTACACGCTTCTTTTGAAACTCTTTTAGTAAATCATCAATCTTTTTTGTTTCCGGAATAAAATAAGGCTTTCTTATTAAGGTGCGCCAATCATAATCATCATTCATATTCATATGCGGCAGCAAATCTTTGATGTATAATACACCAATTATATTATCGAGATTTTCTTTGTAAACGGGAACGCGTGAATACCCCCAATCATTAATCTTTAACAGCAACTGTTTAAATGAAGTATGTTCAGGTATGGCAGTAATATCAGGACGTTGACGCATGATTTGTTTAACGGTGATATTACCAAAATTCACAATTGACTTTAAAATAATTTTTTCTTCCTTGGGTGTATCAGCCTCATTAGTGATATCAATAGCATGTGTGAGTTCATCCACACTTAGTACGTGGCCCTTTTTAGTAACGCGTTTATCAATAATAGAAGTTGACTTAACCAATAAAAAAACAAAAGGCTTTAATAACTTACTTAACGAGAACATGGGAATTGCCACCCATTTGGCCACTTTTTGGTTGTTTTGATTGGCATAAATTTTTGGCATCACTTCACCAAATAACACCAAAATAAATGTAACCAAAACCACCTCAACAAAAAATGCCAACAACTCGTGTTCTCCTAAGTTTAAAAACGTATGTATTACAATGGTTGATACCATTACAATAGCGATGTTTACAAAAGTATTTGATATGAGAATGGTTGCAAGAAGGTGTTTGGGATGACCCAATAAATACTTGGCTGCTTGAGCCGTTCTGGTGGTGTCATCAATCAAATCTTCTATTTGAGCTTTGGTGAGACTAAAAAATGCATTCTCTGAACTTGAAATAATTGCAGAGCTGGCAATGAGTACCAATAATACACTTATGCCAACAACAAGGGTGAACCAATCGGATGCGCTGAGTGATGTGTTAAGTATACTTAACACAAAATTGACCGGAGGCTCTGAGGAGATACTATGACTACTTTCCAAAATTTACAAATTAGGTACTACATTAAAACGGCAAATCATCCATGTCATTAGATCCGCCACCATTGTTTGCGGGTGGTTGATTTACTGTTTGTGGTGCATGAGTCGATTCGTCATGTGGTTGATTGGCATTATTGTTATTTCCACCATCCCCATTTCCGGCACCTCGACTTCCGAGCAAAGTTATATTATTTGCGCGTATTTTAACGCCTGTTCGTTCTACCCCATTTTGGTCGGTCCATTTTTCGGTTCTTATTTTGCCCTCTACATACAACATTGAACCTTTCTTTAAATACTTGTGCGCAATATCGGCCAGGTTATCCCATAACTCAACTCGGTGCCATTCCGTATCGGTGCGCTTCTCTCCTGTTTTACTGTCGGTATAAGATTCACTGGTTGCTAAACTAATGGTTAACACCCTGCGCGTATTGTTTGGTCCTAAAACCCTGGGTTGTTCAGGATCGCGACCTAAATTTCCTACCAAAATAACTTTATTTACACTCATGCGATTTACTAATTAAAGTGAATGTGATATTTTAAAGCAATATAGTATGAATAAATCGGTCAAGCAAGCGTGGCATGGCATAAACTGATAATTTTTCCATGGGAATTTTAATGCATTTTTTATCCTCTTTAAAAAAAAGCTCTTTAGCCTCTACCCTCCAAAATACTGCATAAATGGTTTGATGGGTAAGTTGGTGTTTGGCTTGATAACATGGGGCAATCTTAAATGCATGTTTCCCTTTCAGTATTTCATTAGCAAAAAGGGATGAGATTTGAGAAGGTATAAACTTTTCACCTGACTCAACAGCCGGAAACTCATATAATTTATTCCAAATGCCCTCATCCAATCGTTGCCGAATTACAATTTCATCTTCATGCTCCCATATAAAATAATGTAAATACCGATTAATTGGTTTGCGTTTACTTTCTTTAACAGGATAATTATAAAGTGCATTTTGTTTATACGCTTCGCAAAACAACCTCAGCACACATGCGGCACAATTGGCTTGTTTGGGTTTACAAACCGTGGCACCCAACTCCATCATGGCTTGATTATGTAATGCAGGTACCTTTCGGTTGAGTACTTCATTGGCCAACACTTCAAATTGTTTTTTGCCTTGGGTTGAATTAATAGGCGTATTGATGGCAAAAACACGAGATAAAACACGGTAAACATTTCCGTCAACCACGGCTTTAGCTTCATTGTAAGCAAAAGAGGCAATGGCCGCAGCCGTATAAGGACCAATTCCTTTTAGTTGAATCAATCCGTTATAATCACCCGGAAAAACACCATTGTATTCTTGAACAATAATCCGAGCCGTTTTTAGCATGTTAGATGCACGGTTATAGTAACCTAAACCTTGCCATAGTTTCATTACCTCATCATCAGGAGCAGAAGCTAACTCAAATACAGTTGGGTATTTTTCAATAAACCTAAAATAATACGGTAATCCTTGCTCAACCCTGGTTTGCTGCAAAATAACCTCACTAAGCCAAATGTAATAGGGATCATGCGTATCCCGCCAAGGCAAATCGCGTTTGTGCTTATTATACCAGGGTATTAGTGCTTCAAAAACTTCCATTTATAGGTTACGAAAATAGCAGAATGATATTTTTTTACATCCTGTAGTGCATTTTGTTTTGAAATTCATACATTTGCAACCCGCTTTATAAAAAGTAAAGCAATTACAAATATTTGACAGTAAAGTTATTAATTTAAAAAACCGTAGAAAATGACAAAAGCAGAAATTATTGCAGAAATCGCTACAAAAACAGGAATTGAAAAAGCACAAGTGCAAGAGGCCGTAGAGTCGTTCTTCAAAGTGGTAAGAAACTCTATGATCGAAGGTAAAAATGTTTATTTCCGCGGTTTCGGCAGTTTCGTTATCAAGAAGAGAGCTAAGAAAATTGCTCGTAACATTAGCAAGAACACGGCTATGGTAATTGACGAACATTACATTCCTAGCTTTAAACCTGCTAAAACCTTTGTTGATAAGGTGAAAAAGAGCGAAACAGTTAAACAAAAAGCTGCAAAGCTTGCTGCTAAAGCTTAATGAAATTTAATAGCAAACAACTTATTTTAACAGCAATAACGGTTGGACTGTGTGCCATCTTGTTTATGCTTGGATTCAAATCACCCTTCGGATCATCTAATTCGAAGGGTGAAGAATCAGTTGCTTTGCTATCAAAATTCAATGGTTCATCATACATCGCTGAAGAAAAGAGAAAATTATCAGGTGCCTTACAAGATCAATTAGCTGAACTTGAAGAGGAGCCTAATAAACAAAACTACATTGCAATTGCTGCAATATGGGATTCTTTAAAAGTGAGTTATGCTGCTGCCGCTTACACGTTTAAAGCAGCGGATTTGGACAAAACAGAGTTTTCTTGGCTGGCTGCAGGTAACAGATTTTACAATGTTGCCAATTTTAGCAACGACAGTGCCATGATGCTAGATGCCTTGCAACAAGCCAAACAATCCTACAATAAAGTGTTGGAATTAAACCCTAATAACCTTCAAGCTAAAACAGCATTGGCGGTTTGTATCATTCAGGGGGATAATGATGTAATGAAAGGTGTAGGTTTGTTAAAAGAGGTTGTAGCCAAGGACTCAAACAATGTTCAGGCAATATTTACATTAGGAATGTTGTCTATCCAAAGTAATCAATTAGACAAAGCCCAAGAAAGATTTGAAAAATTGATTAAAATTGAACCTTTTAATGCGGAGTATTATTTTTACTTGGCTGAGGTTTATGCAAAATCCGGTGACACCAAAAAAGCGGTAAAAACCTACGAAACTTGCAAAACCTTAGTAAAGGATAAAGAAGCTCAGAAAGAAATAGACGCTATTATTGAAAAACTAAATAAATTATAAAGTTATGCCAAGCGGAAAAAAAAGAAAAAGACATAAGATCGCTACCCACAAACGTAAAAAGAGACTACGTAAAAACAGACATAAGAAGAAGTAATTCTTAGTCGGGGTTTTTGACTTATTTTTTAATCAAGTAATTCTATTAGTGAACCGTTCAATATGGTGTTGGGCGGTTTGCTGTTTTAAAGCAATAGGAGATTGTGAACTACGAACTGGTAATTAATTGCCATCCTAGTGGAGGAGTTGAAATTGCATTGCTTCGTGATAAAAAGCTGATTGAGCTGCATCATGAACAAGCTGATAACAATTTTGCAGTAGGTGATATTTATTTGGGCACCGTTAATAAAATAATGCCCGGACTTAACGCTGCGTTTATTGATGTAGGGCATGAACGAGATGCGTTTTTGCACTATTTGGATTTAGGTCCTCAAATCAAATCACAATTAAAATTTATTAAAACACTCCGAAGCAACCACCAAGCATCACCTTGGCCTGATATTAAATTGAACGAACCTGATATTGAAAAAACAGGCAAAATCAATCAGGTATTGCAACGTATGCAACAAGTGGTTGTTCAAGTAACCAAAGAGCCCATCTCTAATAAAGGTCCACGACTCACTTCTCAACTTTCACTTGCAGGCCGATATGTGGTATTAATGCCGTTTGATACTACCGTTTCAATTTCCAAAAAAATTGTAAAACAAGAAGAACGAAGTCGCCTCAAAAAAATGGTTTATAACATTAAACCGGATAACTTCGGGGTAATTGTTCGTACCGTTGCAGAAGGCCAAAACATTGAAGAAATTGAAGCTGATTTGCGAGATTTGTTGAAGCGTTGGGAAGACATGTGTCACCAAATTAAAACTGCGGTTACAGGCCAGCGTGTATTAGGTGAAAGCGAAAGAACATTAACCTTGGTGAGGGATTTACTCAACGAAAACTTTACAGGCATTTACGTTAACGATAATTATTTATACAATGCCTTGAGAACCTATACTGATAAAAAAGCACCTGAACTCTCTAAAATTATAAAATTATACCAAGGGAAGTTGCCTATTTTCGAGCAATATGGGGTTGATAAACAAATCAAAACATCCTTCGGAAAAGAAGTGAATTTTATGGGTGGCTCTTATTTGATTGTTGAGCATACCGAAGCACTTCACGTGATTGATGTAAACAGCGGAAGTATCGCAGGAAAAGAAATTAATCAAGAAGAGAACGCCTTACAAGTTAACCTGGAAGCAGCGGCTGAAATTGCTCGCCAACTCAGGTTAAGAGATATGGGCGGAATAATTGTGGTAGATTTTATTGATCAAAAATCACAAAGCAACAAGCGCCAAGTATACGAAAGGTTGAAGTTAGAAATGAAAACCGATCGTGCAAGGCATAAAATTTTACCTATGAGTCCCTTTGGACTTGTACAAATCACAAGGCAAAGAGTTCGACCAGAAATGACTGTGGTTACCACCGAAAAATGTCCGACTTGTGATGGAACAGGAGAAATAACCAACAGTATTGTCATTGCAGATGAAATAGAAAACCGACTCAAATATTTGGTAAATAACCTCAACTTAAAAGGTGGTATTACCATTGAAGTACATCCCTTCTTATATGCTTATTTCACCAAAGGTTTTCTTGGATCGATACGTTTTAAATGGCTCTTTGCCTACAAGCGTTGGATTAGGGTAAAATCTGTTACTTCCATGCACTTTGGTGGCTACAGATTTATTAATGCGCAAGGCGAAGAAATTCAGGTATAAAAAAACCGGCAGAACTTTGAACGATATCCTGCCGGCTTTTAATATGAATGAAAAAAGTATAATCTACCCTCTATTTAGCCAATACAGTGCCAAACTAAATTATCTCAAAAAAATATCAATTTACTACCTGTTATTCAATATATTATATTGAAACTACTCTACTCCCGATCAAACGCTGCACACTTTTAAATACACTTGTAGTAGTTTTTTAGACATAAAATTTAGACACATGACTATTCAAGAGGCCCAAAAAATTGTTGACACCTGGATTAACACCACCGGAGTGCGTTATTTTAATGAGCTAACCAATACTGCCATTTTAATGGAAGAGGTAGGCGAAGTAGCTAGAATAATGGCACGTAAGTATGGTGAACAAAGTTTTAAAACAAGTGACCAAGAAGTAGATTTAGGAGATGAAATGGCCGATGTGTTATTTGTACTAATTTGTTTGGCCAATCAAACCGGAATTGATTTAACAGAAGCATTGCAAAAAAACCTAGACAAAAAAACCAAGCGCGATGCCACAAGGCACAAGGACAATGAAAAATTGAAATAAGATTACTCAATAGGCATAACAGTCCCAAATAATTTACTGTTGCCCTCCCCCGCAGAAATTTGAAGATAAGCATGATCGATTTTAGTTTTTGAAGTCAAACTCAATCGAGCATGTACCTTACCTATATTCTTTAAAGTGAGTAATGGACAAATAAATACCCAAGCCTGATGAGGCTCTGCCAAAAATTGATTCGAATTACGCTCACCCTCCCAAACTAATTCACCACCCTGAAAAATTTGCACCTTAAACAGAATATCCTCTGTTTTTAAATCCCCTTCAATTTTAGCTCGAGCATCAATTTGGATTACCTTGGTTTCCGGCAAAAAAATGGTGTCTAATAACAATGCTTGATGAAAGAGAGAAGAATAACCATGCGTATTTTCAAGCTTAGTTAATACATACACATCACTAAACGCCTGGTGGGTATGCGCAACAATCTTAGGAAAATATTTTTGAGCAATAGCCACATATTCATGGGGCAAATAAAATCCGTGTGCAACCACCAATGTATCTCCTTTTACTTCATTAATTAATTTTTCAAACGCTATATAATTTAAAGAGTCAATTCGACTATGTAAAATAGCGGGCTCATATTGCTTCCGATTAAAATAATAATCAAAATAAAAAGGTTGATTCCCGTTTAACAATAAATGCGTTCCTTGACGAGTATGTTTAGTTACAAAATTTACGGTATGGCTATAACCTTGATGATAAAATACTTCATAATGTTTTCGTTGCAGGATGAGTGCATAAGATTGGACTCCAAACATGCTTATGAGTAACAATAGAAAAATATGATTAGGCAATTTGTTTACCCAATTAAAACTTAATGCAAGTAAGAATGGTGCAGAAAACAACAATACAGGATACTGCAAAACAGGATTGCGGAGAATAGAATAAAAGTAGGCAACCAAAAATGTTCCGATAAAAATCCCACCTACAAAAACAGTTTGTTTATTCATTTTCCTATTCAACCCTGCATCAAAAAACAGTACATAAATCCCAAATAAAATTAGCAATAGCAAACAAATTGAATAGTTGGATAAATAATAACCAAATGAGAATAAAAACGATGGTGTAGGTTTTCCCAACCATGTGCCAACTCCGCCTGTTTTTATTTGGGCGATAAAAATGGGCCACTCTGGTAAGTACAATAAAAATGCAAGTGCACTAATTGTTAAAATTTGTTTTCGAAATGACGCATCAAGCACGAACATTAAACCAAGAGTTACAACACACGTAAGACCAGCGATATAATGGGTTGAAGCAGTTAACCACAAAAAAACACCTGTACTAATTATTTTGTTATTGATTAAAAACCAAACAAAACAAACCGTGAACAATAACGCAAATGCGTAAGGTCGGGCAGTTTGGCTATGCATAATAAAAAATTGTGAGGTTGACATAAACACACATACGATTATGGCCACCTTTTCATCAAACAACTTTTTTAAAAGCCTGTAGGTTACATAAATACTGAACAAACCTGCCAAAATAAATGGCAATTTGATAAGTGCAGGTTGGTTAATGCCCACATATTTCGTATAATAATACAAGAAAATTTGAGTAAAGGCCGGATGACCATCAGGTATGATGCCCTTATTAATTAACTCCGATAAATGTTGAAATTGTAAGCGATGTAAAGCACTCAATTCATCATTCATCAACGGAATATCAAATAATTGATAGGTTCTGAAAAGTGTTGCAATGATGAGAATGATAACAAGCAATAGAGACGAATGAATAGAACGCCATATTTGTTTATTGAATACTTGCATATTAATTCGAGGCAAGTAAAGCAGTATTAACTAGGTACTCACCTTGCATAATGGGTAATACAGGAGCAATATCTCGTTGCAAACAAAATTGCACATCATCTTCACCTGCGTGCAATGCTTTAAACCTTTGCGCATGCGATGATTTACGAACATGTTCCAACAAATTATCCTGCATGGATTGATACAAGTGTTTTGCCATTAATGCGCTATCACAGTTGGTATTTACTTCGTTTTCCAACAATTCAATCAAGGCCCCGGCAAACAATGTATCTTCAAGATTTGATTTATCTTTCCAACCAGCACATAACAACAAAATATCATCCGGTTGTTGGCATAACCATTGTTGCACTGCAAGGGCATTCAAAAAACTTCCAATTACAATATTTGATGCACCAAGCTCCTTGCTTTGTTTAATGGCCTTGGTACCATTGGTGGTTGTTAAAGCAACATTCCTTCCTTTGATCAATGGATTTTGAAATTCGAAAGGAGAATTACCCATATCAAAACCGGGAAGTTTGATGGCATTACGTTCGGCTGCGCATAAAAAATCAAAATCTTTAAAGATTGCGCATTCTTCAGGTGTTGAAACCGGAAGTATTTTATTGACGCCCGTATGAAAGGCAACACACATACTGCTGGTGGCACGCAGTATATCAATAACAACTACTGCTTTTTGTTTTACTTCATACAAAGGAAGTAAAGCAGGTGTGAGTACCACTTCAACACTTTTACTCATAACTGATGATTTTAATACCTTCATTACCTGTTAAACCGGCTTTCTGTTGAATACGTTTCAGTACATTTTCCCATTTAGGTTCTACTGATTCAACCGCATGGTTGGTAATAATTACGGTGATTTCCAACTCATAACGCCAATAATAGCTTGTATCAAACGTGTGGTTTTTAACCGTAACAAATGATTCAATTTTTTTGGGCTCACCCACCAACTTAATCAAATCTGGTTCGCTGGTTCCGGGTTTTATGGCTGCATATTTTTTAGGTAAACCTTGAGCCATTGCAGCAACTGCACCCACTAAAAATACTTTGCTTACAATGGCTCTTAGGCTATTCATATTCGATTATAAAAATGGAATTTTAACCACTTTAGCTTTAATCTGTTTATCTCTAATTTCAATAAAAATTTCAGTATCAACTTTACTGTGGGCCGTTGCCACATAACCCAATCCTATAGCTTTACTCAAACTTGGTGATTGCGTACCTGATGTTACTTCACCTATCACATTTCCTGCTGCATCTTTTATGATGTGATGCTGACGTGGTATGCCGCCTCTTTCCAGCATTTCAAACCCAACCAATTTTTTGGTTACACCATTATCTTTTAACCCTTTGTGATACCCATGGTGAACAAACGGTTTGGTAAACTTGGTAATCCAACCTAAACCCGCCTCAATTGGTGAGGTTGTATCATTGATATCATTACCATACAAGCAGAAACCTTTTTCTAAGCGAAGGGTATCACGTGCGCCTAATCCGCAAGGCATGATATTAAATTCCTTACCGGCTTCAAACACCGCATCCCATAATTTACGCGCATCTTTGTTATTTACATATAACTCAAATCCGCCTGCTCCGGTATATCCTGTATTTGAAATAATCACGCCTGAAATTCCGGCCATCTCACCAATGGTAAACGTATAGTATTCCATTGCCGATAAATCAACGCTTGTTAATTTTTGAAGTGCTTTAATGGCATTAGGACCTTGAACTGCTAACAAACTCAAGTCGTCACTGATGTTTTCCATTTCAACACCAAACGTATTGTGTTTGCTAATCCAATTCCAATCTTTTTCAATGTTTGAAGCATTTACAACTAAGTAGTATTCATCAGCCGAATTACGATACACCAATAAATCATCAACAATCCCTCCATTATCATTTGGCAAACAACTGTACTGCACTTTTCCATCTGTTAATTTAGATGCATCGTTACTTGTAACCAACTGAATTAAATCGAGGGCTTTTTCACCTTTTAAACGAAACTCACCCATGTGGCTCACATCAAAAACACCAATACTATTGCGCACAGCCAGATGCTCTTGAATAAGGTTGGTGTATAATACAGGCATATTGAATCCTGCAAATTCAATCATTTTTGCGCCTAAAGAAACGTGTAAATCATTTAATGCTACGTATTTCATGTGTTTGAGTGTTTTTGTAATCAAATAATAGTGTGGCGAATTTAATGAAATTAACCAAAGTTCACCTATTTAAGGCATTTAACTGCGGGGATGAAATTGCGTGATTACATCTTTAAGATATTCCCTGTCGATATGGGTATATATTTCGGTGGTAGTAATGCTTTCATGCCCTAACATTTGCTGCACGGCACGTAAATCAGCTCCGGCCTCCACCATGCATGTGGCAAAGGAATGCCTTAAGGTGTGAGGAGAAATATTTTTTTGAATACCTGCTTTTTGAGCCAAATCTTTGATGATGTAAAACACCATTACCCTGCTTAGGCCTTTTCCATGGCTGTTTAAAAACACGGTATCATTATGCCCTGCTTTGGGGGTAATGTGCGAACGAACGGTATCACGGTAAAGTTTAATGGCCTTTAATGCCACACTTCCAATTGGCACCAATCGTTCTTTATTGCCTTTTCCCAATACCCTCACAAACTCATCAATAAATGAGATATCCGAAAACTTGAGCCCGATGGTTTCGCTTACCCTCAAACCACAGCTAAACATAGTTTCGATGATGGCTTTGTTGCGCATGCCTTCCGGTTTACTGTGATCAATAACAGCCACCATGGCATCAATTTCATTTACATCCAACACTTCAGGGAGTTTTCTTTTGAGCTTAGGTGCTTCCAATAACTCAGCCGGGTTTACAGCAATCAAATCTTCCAATATCAAATACTTATAAAAAGCTTTGATTCCGCTAAGTATTCTGGCCTGACTGGTAGTTGTCATGCCCAATTCGGTAATCCATCTTAAAAACTCACGTAAAGTAGCCAAATTCACCTCTGCAGGTTGAACCTCCAGATTTTTCATTTCTAGAAACTGAACCAACTTATCGATATCACGCAGGTATGCTTGGATACTGTTGGAAGAGAGTGATTTCTCCAACTGTAAAAACACTTTAAATCCTTTTTGATAAGTTGACCAATTTGGCATAGCACGAGCAAATTACAAATAATATCATCAACATGAACTTGAACTTACTCACAACAAAATCCTCATCATATTATACAGGTTTTATGTAAGTTTGTAAGGCATGAAAAAATTCATCATCATTAACGGTCCTAATTTAAATTTATTAGGTAATAGAGAACCTAATTATTACGGCAGTCAGAATTTTGATTCATACTTTAATGAACTTAAAACAGCATTTATTGCCATTGAGTTAAGCTACTATCAAAGCAATGTAGAAGGTGAAATAATTAATAAGTTGCATGAGGTGGGTTTTAGTTATGATGGTATCATATTAAATGCGGGCGGCTATACGCATACCTCGGTTGCCATTGCCGATGCTATTGCTGCAATTAGCACACCTGTGGTTGAGGTACACATCAGCAATCTATTTGCAAGAGAAGATTACAGACATATTTCACTCAGCGGAAAAAACTGCGTAGGTTGTATTACCGGATTTGGTCTAAAAGGCTATAAAATGGCTATTAGCGCGTTATTAGATTCTTAAACTTTATCGGATTTAACGCACTGAATTTACCTACTTTATTCATGAAATGTTCTCGCACAATAGATCCTGAATATACCCCATTCAACTTACGCCAACTTAGTTTAGGTAAATTTTTATCTCTTAACTTCCACCATTTTCGCCATTTAAAAAAATAATCGGAGTGGGCTTGATGAACAGCTAAACTATATTTTGGAAAACCGTTAAGGAGAAAAAATATTGAACTG
>JBKDBG010000046.1:0-51116 GCA_046314755.1 Bacteroidota bacterium
ATTGTTTTGTATTACTCAATATTATTTGGGGTGGATTAAACTCAATCAAGAGGCTTACTTCTTAAGTAAAGTTCCTGTTTTATTAAATTGGTATGATGTGATGTGGATTAATGCAGGTGCATTTTTAGTTTGTGTGATCATCATGTTTATTCCGGCAACTTTTGTAAGCCGCATCACACCTATTAAAGCAATTAGGTTTGAATAAAGCTTTAGAAACGAACAAGCTTATAAGTGCCTTGTCCTTTAGAGGTATTAATTCTCACCAAATATATTCCTGATTCAAACTCGGCCGGATTCAACGATATTTCTTTAACGGCTTGCTGTTTAACAATTAAATTGCCTTTAAGGTCGGTTACTTCTATCTCAATAGTTGTTTGGTCGTTATTGATGAATTGAACATTGCCTGTATTATTTGCAAATGCTGCAGAGTTAATCACATCAACCACATTGGTTAATTGATAATGATTTAATCCAACAGGGAAGTTGCCAAGTTTACGTGCGTTAAATACCATCGAAAGAAAACCTCTGTTATTTCCATCATACAAAACGCTGTCTAAATCATACATAATTTGTGCAGCCTCCGGCATGGTGGTAAATGGTGTAAATGAAGGAATTGCACTGATTAATAAATCAATTAACTTGTCTTCGCCTATGTAATCAATAATTTCATTTAACGCGCTGCTCCATATTTCACTGTCGTTGTACCAATCGTTTTGTTTGTTTAAATAGGTTTTGCTCGAACCTCCATTACGACCCGGCCAAAATTCATTTTGCCCATCCCAGTTAAATACTTTTTTCCAATTAAATGGATTAATGCGTTTTGAATACGCGCAACTTACCACATCGCATAAACCTTCTTCCAAAGCTCTTCTTTCTGTATTGCTAATGCCATCAGGATTAATACTGAAACAAATGGCATGTGTATATTCATGCACAATCACATCTGCATCTTCAGCATCAGGCACTCCGCCTAATCCAAAATTAAGTGAAGTATCGGTGTCATAGGTAAAGTAACTTTGATCGGCTGTTAAAGCATGCGCATCAACCTTCAATTGGAAATTAGCCAAGTTGTTATGCCCAAGGGATTGCAGGTATTGTTGCAAATTACTGATGTGATACAAAGCCATTACATCTTTAAAACCATCTTGTTTTCTGGTGAAGTAAAATGTATCGTTCGTTGATGTGGCCGGTGCTACTTGTGGTCCGCGTAAATCAGTTATTATAGCATACTTGTTTTCTAAAATAAATGTACCATTATCATATTTCGCAGGGATGTTCACATCAATTCGTTCATTATTTAATAATGCATAATCACTATCATTAAAATGCCTGTAGGTTCCGTTCTGCCCATAAATTACTCCGGCAGTTGTTAATGGATCGGGACTAAACACCTTTGCTTTAATTATCGTATCCGTAAAAAACAAGCGATTGTCTTTGCTGTATAAGGTTTCACCATTACTTCCAATAAAAATAGTTTGATGCGCTTGAATTGTTTTTTGAGCGGCAATTAATTGTTGATCGGCAATAAGCCAGTGTGTGCTGTTATTATTTGGTGTAGTAAAATAAAATTGAGCACTATTGATGGTGTTTTTAAATGTTGAAAGTACTTTCCCGTTTGGGTTGGTATTGATTTTTACAAATGCGCCATGAATGGGTAACCCGTTAAAATATTGCTGATAAAAATAATGATATCCTACCTTACTTTTTATGGTGTGTAGCAGGCGTAAATCAGTTTGATTGGTGTAATCAATGGCCGAAGTTTGAATTTGATTGGCAAATTGAGTTTCGTACACACGTTGTTGGCGATTATGATGTAAGTAATTGCTTATGGATTCTTGTTGTGCATAAGCGTTAAAAGCCATTCCGATTAATAATACACTTGAAAGTAATGATAATTTCATGTTGAATATTTTATATTATGGGTGTTATGTTAAACAACCTTTTTTCTTTAATTTTTATAACAGCCTCATCAGCTTGTTGTTTGCGTACTTCAAAGATACTATTAAACTCACTTTGGTTGTATACGTGATGAATAATTTTCAAGCCCATTTGTTTGGTGATTTTATAGTATTCGTTTTCCGACTCAAAATGTCCAACCACTTGGTAACGCTCCATGATAGTTTTTTCGATTATATCTGCGTTTTCCAGCGCGGCTTGTGCAGCTGCTCCATATGCTTCAATAAGTCCGGGTACACCCAATAATTTTCCACCAAAATAACGCACTACCACAATGCCGATATTGGTTAAATCAGCTTGCAGTAGTGCTCGTAAAATGGGTTTTCCCGCGGTATTTGCCGGTTCTCTGTCATCACTGCTTTTTTGCAATTGTTTTCCCGGTCCTAAAATATATGCATAACAATGATGCGCTGCAGCCAAATGGTCTTTTTTTAGTTGTTGAAGCTGATGTTTGAAATCATCTTCTGATTGGATGGGAAAGGCAATGCCAATGAACTTACTTCCTTTACTCTTAAATTCACCGGTGGAAGTTTTATCAATGACTTTATACGTATCGGTAAACAGCATTAGTTATATGCTAACATAACAATTGAAATAACCGCCAAGGTTAAACCAATCCAATTTTTAAGGTTTGTTTTTTCTTTAAAAAACAGCAGTCCTGCTAAGGTAGTACTCATCACAATGCCAATATTATTGATGGGTAAAACCAAGCTGGCTTCATTAAATGAGTTGAGCGTTTTTAATAAAAACAACATGCAAAGGTAATTTGGTATACCTAATGCAATTCCCCAGTAAATACTTTTGAGTTGGAAGGTTTCTTTCGATTTTTGTTGTTGAATAAACATTAATCCGGTTCCTAAAATAAAAGCAGTTAAGAATACAAAACTTAATATATGATTGGTGTCAAATGGCGGGATGAAATTTTTATCAATCATATTTAACAAGGTATCTATACAGCCGCTGCCTATAAAAACATAAAGCGGTAATACCCACAATTGTTTATTACTTGATGAGCCCGCTCCGTGGCTGATAAAATACACGGCAACCATAGACAAAATAATGCCCGTAATTTTTAATATATTAACTTGTTCATTCTGCGCAAAAATGGCTATTGTAACCGGAATGGCTACGGATAATTTTGCCGCTACCATACTTGCGGATACGCCCATTTTTTGTGCCGTTTGTGCGATGCTGTAAAATACACTAATGAATAAAAAGCCTAATACCAATGTATACGGAAACCAACCTTCTTGCCAGAAAGAGGTGAGTATGCCGGGCTTATCAGCCATAACATTACCCATGATACCACACACGATGTAATTTACTACAATAGCTTGCAGGGTATTTACATTGTACTTGTCAAACAACTTAAAAAAACATACCACTACAACAGAGGTAATAATACTTAAAATTAAATATATCATGCCGGTTGATAAATCGTTATGGTGTTATTGTCTAATGTAAATGATTCGTTTATTGATGCAATTAGTTTAGGAGCTTTAACACCTTTAACTAATTGATGACTTGCTCGAATAACTCGGGCTTCATTCCATAATCCTGAATCAATAAAGGTTTGCAATAATGCGGTGCCTCCTTCAATGATTACCGATAAAATTTGTGCTTGATAAAGTGTTGCTAAAATTTGCTCAGCAATACCTTTATCTGAATCAATTCTGATTACTTGAATATGTTCCTGTAATTGGATTGAAGTTTGATTAGCCGTGATGAGCAGGGTAGGAGCTTCCGCATTAAATATATGATGATTTGCAGGTACTCTTCCTTTTAAATCCAATACAATCCTAGTTGGATTTTTCCCCGGCCAATGTCTGGCAGTAAGTTGAGGATTATCGGCAATGGCTGTATTAGTTCCAATCATAATGGCTTGCTCTTCGGTTCTCCATCTATGTGTGAGCAGGTTCACCGTGGCATTTGAAATTACGCTTTGCTCTTCAAATAGCGGATTGTTCTCTAATTCGGGACCAATAAATCCATCGGCAGTTTCAGCCCATTTTAAAATTACATATGGCTTTTGTTGTTGATGAAAATAAAAGAATCTTTTATTTAACAACATACATTCTTGTTCAAGCACATGCTCAATAACTTCAATACCTGCCTCCTTTAATAAAGCGATTCCTTTACCCGCCACCAATGGATGAGGATCGGTACTGCCAATTACCACTTTAGGTATTTTATGTTCAATAATGGCCAATGAACAAGGTGGTGTTTTTCCGTAATGGCTGCATGGTTCAAGGGTTACATACATGGTGGATTGATGCAATAAATGTTTTTCCTGAACATTCATTAAAGCATTTACTTCGGCATGCGCGGCACCAAATTGTTGGTGCCATCCTTCTCCAATAATTTTATCCTGATGCACAATTACGCATCCAACCATTGGGTTAGGCGCAACCCAACCTGATCCTAAATGGGCAAGTTCAATGGCTCTTTGCATATATTTTTCGCGCATCTTCACTTTGCGAAAGTAACTTTTTTTAACTTGCCAACATGAATTCGATTTCGGCCTTGGCCCATTTTAAGCAGTTTAGTGAGCAGTTGCAGCAAGTTTATGATAAAGACGAAGCCAGAGCAATAACAGATTTAATTTACAGAGAAGTGCTTACACTAAAAGCCACTCAATTATTGGTTATTGACAGAATCCTTAGTGCGGATGAAATTACCTTTTTTGATAAAATATTAAAAAGGCTGCTTACCGGAGAACCTGTTCAATATGTTTTGGGGCACACATGGTTTTGTGGGTTGAAAATGGAAGTCAATTCATCGGTACTCATACCTCGACCTGAAACAGAAGAGTTAACAGAACAGATCATTCAATATTTTCATCACAATCAAATACAACAAGGCATTGGTATTGATTTTGGCACCGGAAGTGGATGTATACCTGTTGCCATAAAAAAAAATGTACCCGGTATTCAAATGTATGGCATTGATGTGTCAACTGATGCTTTAAAAGTGGCTACCGGTAATGCGTTTATCAATAAGGTAAACGTAGATTTTATGGAGTTGGATATGTTAAATGAGGCGCAAACGATAGCTTGGTTAGATACACATCAGCGTGAAGAGATGCCATGTTATTGGTTTAGCAATCCACCATACATTGCGGAGCAAGAACAAGATCAAATGCATAAAAATGTACTTCAATTCGAGCCCCATTTGGCCTTATTTTCCAAACAAGATCCACTTTTGTTTTATCGAACCTTATCCAATTACCTGTTTAAAATAAAGGTGCTTCCCAAAGTTGTTTGGTTAGAAATCAATCCGCTGTATGCTGATGAGACCTTGGCATTATTTGCCGTTCATACCAATTATAGTGTTCAGTTCATGAAGGATATGCAAGGTAAATCACGATTCTTATCCGCTATACTCAATAAATGAGCCGCTTATCTTTAAGTTGTTTGTGGTTTAATGCTTATTTCGTTCATTTGTTACTTTAATTAATATATACATGAAAAAGTTATCGGGTATTTTATTCCTGTTTGTAGCTACCATTACATTCGCACAAACACGTTATGAGTGGGTTGAACAAACCTCACCTGACGGAAAATTTAAGTACAAAACTGTTACCAATGATCCACTTGGTGTTCGAATTTACACCTTAAGCAACGGTTTAACGGTGATGATTTCCGTAAATAAGGCTGAGCCAAGGGTTCAAACCTATATTGCCGTAAAAGCAGGCAGCAAAAATGATCCCGCTGACAATACCGGTTTAGCGCATTACCTTGAACATATGTTGTTTAAAGGCACAGATCAATACGGTACAAAAGATTGGGCTAGAGAAAAAGAACAGTTAGATAAAATTGATGCGTTGTATGAACAATACAACAAAACAACTGATGAAAGTAAACGTAAATCCATTTACCGTGCCATCGATTCAGTAAGTGGTGTTGCCAGTAAATATGCCATTGCCAATGAATATGATAAAATGCTGAGCGCTATTGGTGCTCAAGGTACAAATGCATTCACCTCTTTAGAGCAAACGGTGTATGTAAATGATATTCCACAAAATCAAATTGAAAATTGGTTAACTATTGAGGCCGAGCGTTTTCGTGCACCGGTAATGCGTTTATTTCATACCGAATTAGAAGCGGTTTATGAAGAAAAAAATATTGCCTTAGATAACGATGCGCGTAAAGTATTTGAAGCTTTAATGACAGGATTATTCACCAAACATGCCTACGGAACACAAACAACCATTGGTACTGTTGAGCATTTAAAAAATCCTTCATTGGTTAAAATCAGAAACTATTTCAACACCTATTATGTGCCAAATAATATGGCTATTGTGTTAAGCGGTGATATCGATCCTGACAAAACCATTCAATTAATAGGCGAAAAGTTTGCCTACATGCAAGCCAAGCCGGTGCCTGTTTATGCTTATGGATTAGAGCCTGCACGCACTCAACCTACTGTGATTAATATTTATGGCCCTGATGCTGAAAATATCATGGTGGGCTATCGCCTTGCCGGTGCCAACAGTAAAGACGCTCGTTTGGCAGTTTTGGTTGATTATTTGTTGGCCAATTCTAAAGCAGGTTTAATCGATTTAAATTTGGTTAAACAACAAAAAGTGTTGGCTGCGTCTTCATCAATTTGGCCGAATAAAGATTACACCATTCATTTTTTAACAGGTAAACCACGTCAAGGACAATCATTGGATGAGGTTAGAAAATTATTATTGGATCAATTGGAAAAAATTAAAGCCGGTGATTTTTCGGATGAAGACCTGAAAGCAATTATCAATAATTTTAAAGTGGATAAAATTCGTGCCAATGAAAGCAATGATGGTCGTGCCAGTTTAATGTTAGATGCTTTTGTGGTAGATATGCCTTGGACAGCTCAAGCCGCTATGCTTGATGAATTATCAAGAATAACCAAAGCAGAAATTATTGAATTTGCTAAACGTGTTTATGGTAATGATTATGTGGTAGTGAATAAGAATATTGGTGAAGATAAAAACATCAAAAAAATTGAAAAGCCTGAAATTACTCCGGTGGAGGTTAACCGTGATGATATGAGCCCTTTTGTACAAAATATTGTGAGTTCAAATCCGGCACGCATTCAACCCAAATTTGTTGATTTCAACAAGGATTTTACTAAGGCAACCTTAAATAAAAATATTCCGTTTTATTACATCCGTAATAAAGAAAATGCCCTTTTCAGTATGTACTATGTATTGGATATGGGTAGATTCCACAATATTAAATTGCCAATTGCGGTACAGTTGTTACAATTTTTAGGAACCGATAAATATACTGCAGAGCAAATAAGTAAAGAGTTTTTTAAACTGGCTTGCGACTTTAGTGTGAGTGCAGGTGACGAGCAAGTGTATGTTTCAGTAAGCGGTTTAGATGAAAACTTTGAAGCCGCTGTAAAACTATTCGAACATTTATTGGCAAATGCAAAACCTGATCAGGCAGCGCTTGATGCATATGTTCAACGTGTGTTAAAGCAACGTAACGATGCCAAATTGAACAAACAATCCATTATGGGTGCTTTACGTTCTTATGCTATTTTCGGTAAAAATAATTCAACTCGCTACATTATGTCAGCCGATGAATTAAAGGCATTAAAAGCTGAAGAGTTAGTGGGTATGGTTAAACAACTTACTTCATATAAACACAGTGTTTATTACTATGGTCCACGTGAGTTAGGTGCACTTACAAAATACATGAGTACAGCACATGCTACACCTAAAAAATTTATGGAATATCCTAAGCCGGTTGTTTTTACGCGTAATGAAACCAATACGAACAAAGTATTCTTTACCAATTATAAAATGGTGCAGGCTGAAATTTATTGGATTAACCGTCAGAAACAAAGTTATGATACCACGACTTATCCAATCATAACGATGTTTAATGAATACTTTGGCGGTGGTATGTCTTCTGTAGTGTTCCAAACCATACGAGAAAGTAAGGCATTAGCTTATTCAACTTTCTCACGTTATGTAACACCATCTAAAGCATCAGACCCTTATTATATTTTTGCTTATGTAGGAACCCAGGCTGATAAAATGAATGATGCCATCCCTGCCATGAATGATTTGTTAAATAATTTGCCGAAATCGGAGGCCAGCTTCAATGCAGCCAAAGAGGCTATCAAACAGCAAATTGAAACACAACGAACCAATAAAGAGGCGGTATTTTTCACGTTAATGTCAAACCAAAAATTGGGTTTACATCATGATATCAACCAAGATATTTATGAGAATATTGATGCCATTTCATTTGAAGATGTGTTACGTTTCCAGCAAGCCAATTATAAAGGTAATACCTTTCATTATGTGGTATTAGGCAGCAAGGAAAAAATCAGTATGGATGATTTGAAGAAGTATGGGGAAGTGATTGAACTTACACTGGAAGATATTTTTGGATATTAAATAAATCTATACTCAATGAAAAAGCCACCTTTTGGGTGGCTTTATTTTTTTATATTGCACCCAATGCGAAACCTACTAACGCTGTTTTTCCTTTTTTGGGGATTTGTCGGATGGAGTCAATCTGTACAACTCCTGCCTCAACGTTGGGTGCCTGTATTTACGGCAGATGCCACGGCTCATCGCACTCAAGGTCGTAAAGATTTGGCCTCTCTTGCGTATCATTTAAGTTTAGGCGGAAATATGCCTATAGTGCAGTGGAAGAATATTCAAGCCGGTGTAGCTGCCAGTTTTTACAGTGCACTTAGGCGATACACCAATAGAGGTGAAACTGTAAATGCGGATTATTACATTGATTTTTGGGCGGATTATAAAATTAATTCGGAGTGGATTGTTCATGGTGGAATTGGCCATACCTCTCACCATTTAACAGATGATGCTATTCGAAGTGGCCTTATTCCTAATAACTATGTGAAAGATTATGGCAAACTGATGGTGGTGTATCAACGAAACAATAAACTCTTGCTTTACGCGGGTGGATATTACATCAGTAATTTTAAAATTGGGGTTCAAAATACTGCATATGATTACAGCGGAAAAATAATGCTACAAAATGGAACGCAATGGAACTTTTATCAATGGAAAGAACAAAACAGCTTGTTTATTGCAGCTGATGTAAAATGGCGACAAGAGTTTAATTATGGAACTACACAAACTTTTCAAACGGGAGTTCAATTTGGGAAAAACTGCGCACGTAATATTAAGGTGGCTTATCAATTTACTTCTGGTTATGATGAGCGCGGACAATTTTACGATCAGAAAACAGATTTGCATACCATAGGCGTTTATTTGGATTATTAAATAAGTTTTACAATTGAGAAGGTGCATTTTAATAGCGATTCTGTTATTGCATACCTGTTTGGTTCATGCACAGTCCGACAGTACGCCATCATTTCAATTGAATAAAAAGCATGCAGTTATTGCCGGTATTGTTTTTCAACAAGCCACCAGCTCATTGGTAGAATATTATTGGTGGTGGCATGATAGTGGTAAACCGTTTAACTTTTATAACGATGGCTGGTTTGATAATTATAGTTTGGGCATGGATAAAATAGGTCATGCCTACACTTCTTATTTATGTTCACATGCTGTTTATCAAGCCATGTCGTGGGCATATTTTTCGCCAAATCAAGTAAAATTAGGGAGTATTGCTGTGCCAGCCTTTTGGGCACTTAGTGTTGAAATAGGGGATGCTCATAGCATTCATGGCTTTTCTTGGAGAGATTTATTATCCAATTTTACCGGAATTGGATTAGCGCAATTGCAACAACATTATCCTAAACTAAATGCAATCAATTTTAAGTTTAGTTATTTTCCTACATCATTTTATTTAAACCGAGGCTTTAGTAACTGGTCTTTTTCCAATGATTATGATGGACATATTTATTGGTTAAGCGCAGATGTAGCCAAATTAAATCTGGGTAAATTCTCTGCCGCATGGCCTGAGTTTTTAAGCTTGGCGGTTGGTTACAGCACACAAAATAATCGAACGGTAAGGCAATGGAATATTGGTTTGGAATTTAATTTAAATGCTTGGAAACCTCACTCGAAGGGAAAACAAGCCATACGTAATACATTGAATTATTATCATTTTCCGGCACCGGGTTTGAGGTACGGAAATCAACAATGGCAATTTCAACCGTTGTTACTGAACTAAACCGATTGTTCAGGATTTTCTAAAAAACTCACTTGATGAATACCCGGCTCATATGGTTTACAAATCATGGCTTTTAATGCTTGATAATGCTCAGGGTTGTTCACGAAATCAATATTACTGCAGTTTACAAATAATATGCGCAAATGGGTATTGCTGTGCAAGTACTGCATGTAGGTGTCACTTAACATTCCCAAGTACTCATCCGTAATATGTTGTTCATACACGCGACCTCTGTTTAAAATGTTCCATTGCAACTTTTCAATTGGATTGTGCAAGTAAACCAATAAATCAGGCTGACGCATTTGTAAGTTGATGATTTCAAAAAGTTTTTGATAAAGTTCGTATTCATCTTCATCTAGCGTAACTTTTGAAAAAAGTAAACATTTGGCAAAAATGTAATCGCTTACAATTCTTTGTTGAAACAAATCAGGTTCGTGTAATTGTTTTTTGAGTTGGTTGAAACGGGCTGCCAAAAAACTCATTTCAAGTGGAAATGCGAATCTTCTATTGTCTTCGTAAAATTTAGGCAGAAATGAATTGTCTTCAAATTCCTCTAAAATAAGTTTAGCCCCAAAATCTTTACTCAATAGGTGAGCAAGCGATGTTTTTCCTGCACCGATATTTCCTTCAATGGCAATAAACTCATATGTTGGTAATAGCTCCATGTTCAAAACAAATGTGCGTTAATGTAAGCACACATAACTTACAATTTTTCCACTAAACCTTTATCAGGGCAAACATGCAGCAGTTCGGTAATGGTTTGTTTTAATACGGGGTGAATAAAATTTGGTATAATCTCAAACAGAGGCACCAAGGTAAAGCGTCTTTCGTGTAACAGGGGGTGGGGCAATTGAACTAATGGTGTGTTCATCCGAACGTGTTGATAAAACAAAATATCAATATCAATAATCCGTGGTGCCCACTTGGTAGTTCTTATTCGGCCCATTTGTTGTTCCAGGTTCAGTATTTTTCTCATCAATTCATCAGGTGCCAAATCGGTATAAATTTCTATCACCTGATTATAGAATGCATTCTGTTGGGTATTGCCCCAAGGATCTGTTTTATAAATAGCTGAGGCTTTAGTAACAGCGCCCAATTCGTCTTCAACCTGAAGTAATGCGTGTTGTAAGTAAAGTAAACTTTGGCCAACATTACTGCCGGTGAGTAAATAAACGGGTCCGTGCATTACTTTAATACAAATTGAACGGTTGCTCGTGTTCTTTGTTCCAGCAAGATGGTTTTGCCATTAGTTACTTGCTTAATGGCCTCGTCTGTATAGTTCATAATGGTAACCAACTCAACCTCATCATTACCCTTCACATTGTAGTTAATGCTTAAATCACTTTTGAGTTTTTCTAATTCGTCCCCTTTATTATCTATACATACACTAAAACTAATTGCCGAGTTTTGCATGAGGTTCATTTTGATATGATGTTCGGCAAACAAGTTAAAAATGCTGCTTAAGTTGTCTTCAACAATAAAACTAAAATCTTTACTTGATATGGATAAAAGCACTTGATTGCTTTTAGAAATAAACGCAGGGATATTTTGCTCATGAGCATAAGTACTCACAACTGTTCCCTTAGCTTGCGGGTTAATAAACGAGCGAACATACAACGGAATATTTTTGCTCTGTAACGGTTGTATGGTTTTAGGGTGAATAACGGTTGCGCCATAATACGCCATTTCAATTGCGTGGGTATAATTTAATTCATCCAACTTTACGGCAGCTGGAAATTTTTTCGGGTCACCATTCATCACCCCGGCAACATCTTTCCAAATGGTTACACTTTCTGCGCCAAGGCTGTATGCAAAAATAGCTGCACTGTAATCACTGCCTTCGCGGCCAAGGGTAACAGAGTTGTGTTCTTTATTCTGCCCGATAAAACCCTGTGTAACCACCAGCTGTTTTAAAACAATTGGCTTTAACTTCTTTTCAATTACACCCGATGTTAAGTCCCAGTCAATTTTAGGTTCTCGATAAGTATTATCGGTGCTGATAAAATTTCGAGCATCAATCCAACGGTTACGAATACCACTTTCGTTTAAGAAACTACTTACAATTCTAGAGCTGAAAATCTCACCGTAACTCACAATCTGATCATAATTGAAATCGTAGGAGCCTTCACTCTCTGCCTCCAACATACATTCCAATTCAATGAACAAGTTTTCAATATCATTGTAAGCCGTGCTATTGGTATCCTTTAATAATTCCTTGATGATATCATCATGAAACTGCTTGACTTCTTTATACAGTTGTTGTTTGGTTTCAGTATCGTTATGATAATGCGCATGAGCAATTTTTTCCAACGCATTGGTGGTTTTTCCCATAGCAGAAACTACAACCAAGGTTGGTTCATGTGCAAATTCTCGCAAAATACCGGCTACATTCTGAACAGCCGTAGCATCTTTAACCGATGCGCCTCCAAACTTAAAAACTTTCACGGGTGTATGAATATTTTATGAATGCGCAATATACGCATACTTTGTACTTACCTGCAAAGGGATAGGGAGGCATTTTACATTTTTATTCACCAACCCGAAACCTGACCATATTCATTTGCTTAGCCCATAGGTAAGTATATATTTGCATCAACCTAAATAAAAGCATTGTTTATATGAGTCGATTTAATGTGACTACCCTTGGCCAATTTATTATTGAACGCCAAAATGAAATACCTGTAGCTAAGGGTGAATTTTCTCGTTTATTAAGAGATATTGGAATTGCCGCTAAAACAGTTAGCCGTGAAGTGAATCGTGCAGGCTTGGCTGAAATTTTGGGTGATGCCGGCAGTGAAAATGTTCAAGGCGAAGATCAAAAAAAGCTGGACGTAATTGCCAATGAATTATTTATTGATTGTTTAACACGTGGTGGAGAAACCTGTGCATTGGCCAGTGAAGAAAATGATGATTTTATCATTTTAGATTCTCCAGTAAGTAAAAATGCAAAATATGTTGTAGCCATCGACCCTTTGGACGGTTCAAGCAATATTGATGTGAATGTATCCATTGGAACGATTTTTAGCATTTACCAACGCATTACTCCTGTTGGTACAGCACCAACCAAAGAAGATTTTTTTCAGCCCGGCAATAAAATGTTGGCAGCCGGATACGTAATTTACGGAACAAGTACCATGTTGGTTTATTCAACAGGCATGGGTGTGAATGGATTTACGTTAGATCCGAGCATTGGAGAGTTTTGTTTGTCTCATCCGGATTTGACGATTCCTGCAATGGGTAAAACCTACAGCTACAATGAAGGGAATATTTTAAGTGCTCCCGCAGGCGTAAAAACCTATGTTCAGTGGTGTCAACAAGTTGATAAGGCCAGTAACCGCCCATATAGCGCACGTTACATTGGTAGTATGGTGGCCGACTTTCATCGCAACTTATTAAAAGGCGGAATTTTTATTTATCCTCCAACGGCTAAGTCGCCAAACGGTAAATTACGTTTGTTATACGAATGCAATCCGATGGCCTTTTTAGTGGAACAAGCAGGTGGAATTGCTCACACAGGAAAGGAAAGGGTATTGGATATTATTCCTAACGACTTGCATCAAAGGGTGCCGATTTATATGGGTTCAAAAGATATGGTGCTTCAGCTATTAGATTTATTGAAGTAAACTCATAAATCATATTTCTTTCAAAGTCGTTGGCACTAGGCAACGACTTTTTTTATGCAAATAAACCTTAGGAGAGTTGCGCACAATGGCATAAATTTACATTAAAATTGCCATGCAAAATACTTTTGTAAGTGATGTTTCTCAAAAAACCTTTTCAGTTTTCGAACAAGTAAAGGCATCAACCATTCGGCCTTCTATATTGGCACGCATTCAAAAAGATCATCCGCAATTTAATAACCAAAGCTCATTGTCTATTCAAGAGTTAAACACTTTTCGCGAAAAGTATATTGCGGAGTACATGATGACCAATTTACGTGAATTAACACAACTAGAAAAATCAGTGCTGAATTCACTAACTGATAAAACAACCTTGAGTGATAAAGTGGATACAGAAGAAGAAGGTTTAACATTGGGTCAGCGGGTGGCAGACGTAGTAGCTGATTTTGGGGGGAGCTGGGTGTTTATTTTATCATTTATAGGATTTTTAATCATATGGATTTTATTTAATGTATTTTGGTTAGCCAATAAAGGCTTTGATCCGTTTCCGTTCATATTATTGAATTTAATACTATCATGCATCGCTGCACTTCAAGCTCCGGTAATTATGATGAGTCAAAACCGACAAGAGGAGAAAGATCGTGATCGAGCGCGAAAGGATTATATGATTAACCTGAAATCTGAATTAGAAATACGTTCCTTACACGATAAAATAGATCACCTCATTATTCATCAACAACAACATTTATTGGAAATTCAGCATATTCAAATAGAAATGATGAATGATATAATGGAGCAATTGAATCAAATAAAGAAATAACCAATACAAGTATGGATTAAAACAATACCGGTCTGCGAGGGTTGTCAGTAGTATCATTCAAATGAGCAGGAATCATATTTTTTACAGCAATGGTTTCTAAATAATAAAGTAAAATCATAAGTTCGTTTGTTCAAGTATTCAAATATGAAAAAAGTAATCGCTATAATTTTAAGTACATCCTTAGTGATGTCGGCTTATGCCAAAAAAAAGCCTTCAGCTGAGCCGCCCAAACCTGCTCCAGCTAAATCATCCATAGCCGATAAAACCAAGGCTTGTAAAAAACAAGATGGTTTATTCCCATTATACCAAGATACCACCAACGGAAGCATGTATATGTTGGTAAAAAAGGAACATTTAAATCAAACGTTTATTTATTTCAGTTATACCGAAAACGGTGTAGTGGCAGCAGGTCATTTCCGCGGAAGTTTTCGCGATAACATGGTGTTTACCATTAAACGTTATTTCGATAGAATAGAGTTTGTTCAGCAAAATACCGGCTTCTACTTTGATTCTACCAATGCCATTAGTAAAGCTGCAGATGCCAATATCAGTCCTGCCACTTTAATCACCCAAAAAGTATTGGCAGAAGATAATAACGGGATTTTGTTGGATGCGAATGCTATATTTTTATCAGAAAATATGAGTCAGGTAAAACCTACGCCAATGCCCGGACCAATGGGCTCGTTTAGTGTATTGGGGATGTTAAACAAAGAAAAAAGTAAGTATATAAAAACGCGTAACTACAGCAATAATACGGATGTGTTGGTGGAATATGTTTATGATAATCCTGCTCCGCTTATCTCTGGCGGAAAAGAGGTTACCGATCCGCGTTCAGTTTCAATTGTATATCAACACTCCTTTATTAAAGCGCCTGAAACCATAATGCCTGCTCGTAAAGACGATCAACGTATTGGTTATTTCGGACAACAAGTAAATGATATGACCACCACAAACGCAGTGGCATATAAAGATATCATTCACCGTTGGCGTTTAGAGAAAAAAGATAAAAACGCGGCCTTGTCAGAACCGGTAAAACCTATTACTTGGTGGATTGAAAACACTACTCCTGTAGAGTTCCGACCAATTATTAAAGCTGCCGGAGAACAGTGGAATATTGCATTTGAAGCAGCAGGGTTTAAAAATGCTGTTGTGGTATTAGAACAACCGGATACTGCAACTTGGGATGCAGGTGATATTAATTATAACGTATTGCGTTGGACTTCTTCTCCTCAGCCTCCTTTTGGTGGTTATGGTCCAAGTTTTGTTGATCCGCGCAGTGGTGAAATTTTAGGCGCAGATATTATGTTGGAGTACATTTTTGTAACCAACCGCATCAATCAAGAAAAGTTATTTGAAGCAGCTCCTCCGGCCATGTTTAATGAAGAGTTACCTGCACATATGCAAATGTGCGATGCAGCCCATCATTTACACCAAACCGGATTGTTCGGACAAAGTGTGTTGGATGTACGCGGTTTAAGTGATTTGGATAAACGGGAATACATGAAACAATCATTGTATTATTTAATTATGCATGAAATGGGTCATACCATGGGCTTAATGCACAACATGCGTGCAAGTCAATTATGGAGTCCTGCACAAGCACATAACACTATGCTAACCCGCAGCCAAGGTTTAATTGCCAGCGTTATGGAATATCCTGCAGTAAATGTGGCATTAGATAAAACAAAACAAGGTGATTATTTCACCACTCGTCCGGGTCCGTATGATGTGTGGGCCATTAATTATGGTTACAGCCAAGGATTGGATAATACTACCGATGAAGAAAAACGTTTAGAAGAAATTTTAAGTAAATCAGCCGATAGTACCTTAATATTTGGTAATGATGCGGATGATATGCGCAGCCCCGGTAAAGGTGTTGATCCTCGTGTAAACATCAACGATTTTAGCAATGATGTAATTACTTACAGCACAGATAGAATTAAATTAATCAACCGTTTGTTGCCGGAGTTGCCTAAAAAATATCAGGCACTTGGTAAAAGCAACCAGGAAATGAAACAAGCATTTTCAATTTGTTTAACCGAAATGGCTAATGCAACAGGTGCCGTATCACGTTATGTGGGTGGTGTTTATGTAAACCGACACATGAATGGAAAACCGGCATATACTCCGGTATCACTTGCCGAGCAAAAGCGTGCAATGGCTATGTTAAGCCAACACTTATTCAGCCCTAAAGCATTTGATGCTGCCAATAGCTTGTATATGAATTTACAAAGCCAACGCAGAGGTTTTAACTTCTTCAGTTCACCCGATGATCCTAAAATTCATGATAGGGTGTTGATGATTCAAAGCATGGTGATTGATCATTTGTTGGCACCAACTACATTAAAGCGAATTACCGATAGCCGTTTATATGGTAATAAATACGGTGTAGTTGATATGATGACAGATTTAACCAATGCATGTTTTAAAGAAGATATTGCAGGTAATGTAAATACCTTCCGTCAAAACCTACAAGTTGAGTACGTAAAGTCATTGTGTGATATTGCAAACATCAATAAAAACAATTCACCTTATGATAATGTGGCGCGTTCAGCAGCTATTGGTCAACTGAAAAGTATTAAGCAATTGTTTGCGGCACCTGCTGCCAATGCAGAGGTTAGAGCCCATCGCGAGCATTTAATTTTATTGATTGATGATGCTTTAATCCGCAAATAACATGAAGCGTGTGTTGGCTTTAATGGTTTTAACCACTTTAACAAATATGGTAATGGCACAAACCGATACCAATACAGTAGAAGGAAAATTAAACAGGAACCGGTTGGAGGAATTCAACTGGTTCCCTAAAAATTATAATGACTACAAACCTGCATTAAGTGTAATTGAACAATTGATTCTATACAAAAAATGCAGCGTGGTAGTAGTATTAGGCACTTGGTGCAGCGATAGCCATGAGTTGGTGCCGCAGTTGTTTAAGGTGATGGATATGGCAGGTTGGGAAAAAGTAGAGTTGATTGGCGTGAACCGAAAAAAGAAATGCAGCACGGTTGATATTACGCCACTAAATATTGAATATGTACCCGTAATTATGTTGTTTAACAATGGTAAGTACGTTGGCCGAATTACCGAAACAGCCGAAAAATCAATTGAAGAAGATTTGCTGAAGTTGTTGCAGTAGATGTTGAAAGAGTTGCGTTTTGAAAAGTATTGTACTCGCTCTTTTTAGTCATGATTCAATGCAAAAAAAGTAAGCCCTAAAACTATTTAAGTTTCTTTTTTACATACTCCATTTCAACGCGTAAACTTTGCAGCATGTGCATAATGCTGTTTAGGTTTAATTCTTCTTCTTGCTTGTCGGATAAGTTTAAGGCGCAAATAAATTGCCATATTTCAATCACATCGGCTATGTGCACCGTGTAAGGTTCATAGTTTTTATTATCGGAGTGAAGTTCTAAATATTGTCCTTCTTTGTAAATCCTCTTGTATACAATACCTTCATGCTTGGTAATTACAATGTAGGTGTTTCCATTGGTAATGTCTTTTACCGATTCAATAAATCTACCCACCACAAAACTTCCGTTTTTTAACGGAGGCATTGAATCACCCTTAATAGGAAATGCACGGTGTTTTCCTGTGATTTTAAAAGGCAAATTCATAAGCGGTAAATCTTCTATATATTCAGGATCGCTGTATCCGTTTAAATAACCTGCTGATGCTTTTGCCGTTACCACTTCAATCATATCATTGTTATCTGCGTTTACAACAATGGGAAACAAAATACGGTTATCGCCTATTTTCATTAACTGTGCATCATCTACCGTACTTAAGTCACATTTTAACAACGCATCAATAGCCACATGAAATAAGTTACTGAGTTTAATTAAAATTTCAGCCGGAGGATCGGCACGGCCTTCTTCATACGAACCAATACGTGCTCTGCTAATATCCAATTCATCGGCCAAATCAAACTGACTCCAGCCTTTAAGTGAGCGTAAATGCTTGATGTTTTTGGCTATTTTTTTCATGCTAAAATATTTAGCACAAATATACTAAAAATATTTGCAATTTTACAACCGCATTTAATTTGATTGATAACGCGGTGAAGGGAACAGGTAAAAGCTTGTTCTCCTTCGCTGTTTTTGAGCTCCGTGTATGAACAGAAATATTGTACACATTGATTTGGATTCATTTTTTGTTTCGGTTGAACGTTTAAACAATCCGGCCTTAATAGGTAAACCGGTTTTGGTTGGTGGCTCAAGTGATCGGGGAGTTGTAGCATCTTGTAGTTACGAGGCACGTACTTACGGTATTCATTCGGCCATGCCAATGAAACAAGCCAAGCAACTTTGCCCCGAAGCCATTATTGTACGTGGTGATTCATCGTTATACAGTTATTACTCCAACATGGTTACGGATATTATTCAAGAGTCGGTGCCTTTGTACGAAAAAACTTCTATTGACGAATTTTACATCGACCTTACCGGAATGGATCGTTTTTTCGGATGTTATAAGTTAGCAACCGAATTGCGAGCACGTATTATTAAAGAAACCAATTTGCCCATTTCTTTTGCCATGTCGGCCAACAAAACGGTATCAAAAGTGGGTACGGGTGAGGCAAAACCAAACGGACAAAAGCATATTGAACATGGGACCGAAAAATCATTTTTGGCTCCGTTATCCGTAAAAAAAATACCCATGGTGGGAGATAAAACTTTTCAGTTACTGCGTGGTATGGGTATTATGTGGATTCGTACTTTACAAGAAATGCCCTTAACACTTGTACAGCAAGTATTGGGGGAGAATGGCAACAGTATTTGGCGCAAAGCACAAGGTATTGATAACTCCCCTGTTGAACCATACTCCGAGCGAAAGTCAATAAGCACCGAGCGTACATTTGAACAAGATACCATTGATGTAAATATGTTAAGAGGGATATTAATTGGGATGACAGAAAAGTTGGCTTTTCAGCTCCGAACCGAGCAACAATTAACAGCATGTGTAACCGTAAAAATTCGCTACTCCGATTTTAATACATACACGATGCAAGCGCGTATTCCGTACACTTCCATGGATCACATTTTAATAGAAAAAGTGAAAGAGTTGTTTGATAAATTATACCAAAAGCGTATGCTCATCAGGTTAATTGGTGTACGTTTTAGCCATTTGGTACATGGCGGACATCAATACAATTTATTTGAGCAAACACCTGAGCAAATACAGCTTTACGTTGCCATGGATAAAATACGAAAACGCTATGGTGATGATGCTGTAGCAAGAGCTGTGGGAACCGCTTTTAAAATGCATCATTTTAATCCGTTTAATGGCACCGTGAATAAAAAGTAAATCAGTAGTTGTTTGAAAATGGTAACTATGAATGCTGTAAAATATCCTGTTTGGGTATAAAAACAAAAGGGAGGCATATGAGAAGTGCCTCCCTTTTTTAATTTAACTGAGCAGTTGAACATAGCGCTTGAGTGCATCTAACTCATACTCGGCTACTAATTTTAAAAATGGCGTTTTATTGCCCTTGCTTTGTGCTTCTTCCAATGCTAAATAATACGCCATGCGGCTTTTGCTATCACCTTTAATGTTGGCAATTACATAGCCGTGTTGCAATAAAATTAAATTCATGAGTAAACGTGAGGTGCGACCGTTTCCATCTATAAAAGGATGAATGGTAACCAAACGTTCATGGGCTTCAGCAGCTAGCAATACCGGATGAAGCTTATTTTTGTTTAAATCAAACCAAATGAAAAAATCTTCCATTTGTTTTTGTACTAAGTAATGCGCAGGTGGTGTAAACGAACTTCCTTTTATCATTACCTGTACGTTTCTGTACACGCCTGCTTGATCCGGATGAATACCACGTAAAATAAGGTTGTGTATACTCAATACTTCACGCTCATTAATTGCACTTTTGGTTTCAGTAAGCATTTTAATGTAGGCAATAGCCTCCTTGTGATTGATGGCCTCTAAATGCTCTCTCATGGTTTTTCCGCTAATGGTTAAACCTTCATTTATTACCAAATCAGTTTCTCTTAGGGTAAGTGTATTGCCTTCTATTCTATTGCTTTCAAAGGTGTACTCCAACTCAAGTGCTTGGGCAATACGGTAGCTGTCATAGGCTCTGAGTTGATCAAGTTTGTGTTTGAGTTTGTCAATTTCGGTTAAAATACCACGCAACCCAATAGGCCATTTGCCTTTTGGTGCTTGCTGTAATTTATAGGTAATTTCCGACTCAGCAACTTTAATGGCTTTTAGTGCCAATTCATCATCGCCAATTTCATACAATAGCTTATCCTTTAGCCATTCAATTAGGAGGGTTTCTTTATCCAAACCTAAAACTTCGGCTATTTTTATAACCTGTGCGCGAGTGGGCTTTCTGGCACCACTTTCAAATTTACTAACCAATGCTTGATCTATCCCAAGTTTGCCGGCTAACTCACGAACAAGCATTCCCTTTTTTTCTCTGGCATTTTTAATTGTACTTTTCATGATAGACAAAAATTAACATGACAAATTTAGTCATTTTATTTTGGAACCATAATTCTCTTTCATTTTTTTTCTGTAATAAAATTCAACTGGATTAAATTTTATTTTAAACGCTAATATTTTTAGCCAATAATCAGTAAGCCTTCCTGTAATTTGGTTGCATTAAAATATGCTGCTCAATTGTCATACCGATTATAGTTTTGGCTATGGTACCTACCATGTGCAGTCGCTTTTAACCGATGCGCAAAACAATGGTTATCATTCTTTGGCCATTACGGATATAAACAATACTTCGGCTGTGTTAGATACGTTACGGATGACTAATGATTTATCCATTCACGTTGCAGTTGGTATTGATTTTAGAAATGGTATTCAACAACAGTATGTGGGTTTGGCTCAAAATAACGAAGGTTTTTATGAGTTGAATAATCACTTGAGTACTCATTTGCATCATCAAAAACCGTTTGATTACCGAGCACCTCAATTTAATCATACATTTATTATTTATCCCTTTTCTACTTATAAAGGTTGGCCATTACAAGCCCATGAATACTTAGGTGTAGCTTTACATGATATTCAACAATTACTTATTTCACCGTATAAACATTTGTACCATAAATTGGTGATTTTACATGAGGTTAGTTTTGCAGGTAAATTGCAGTTTAATATGCATAGGCTACTCAGGTGTATTCATGCCAATAGCTTGTTAAGTAAATTACCGCCACACCAATATGCCAAAGGAAACGAAATGATTCTTCCTAAATCTTTATTGGAATCATATTATGCTGCTTATCCGCATATCATCAAAAACACCAATTATTTATTGCAACAATGCCATGTGAATTTTGAATATGGTAAACTCACCAATAAAAATAAACGCTATTACACCCAATCAACCCGTGATGATATGGCATTGCTACGTGTGGAGTGTGAAAAGGGATTGGCCTACCGATTTACCAATCAACGCGATTTAATTGTTGCTCAACAGCGTATGGAAAACGAGTTGGCCGTTATTGAAGAAATGCATTTCGCCTCATATTTTTTAATCAATTGGGATATTGTCAAATACGCCAAACATAAGCAGTATTATCATGTGGGTAGGGGAAGCGGAGCCAATAGTCTAGTCGCTTATTTAATTGGCATAACCGATGTTGATCCACTGGAGTTGGATTTATACTTTGAACGTTTCATTAATAAATACCGAAGCAATGCTCCTGATTTTGATATTGATTTTTCGTGGAGAGACCGCGATGATATTACACGATACATTTTTAAACGCTTTAATTTAAATAACAATGTAGCATTGTTGGGTACCTATAGTACTTTCCAAAATGATGCAGTAATACAAGAGTTGGGAAAAGTATTAGGTTTTCCCCCGGCAGAAATTCAGCAATTAAAAAAACTTACTCCGCAATACAGCAACCTTACCAAGTATGATAAAAATAATTTAACAGAAGTACTGTTTTATTATGCAAAACACTTGACCGGAATGCCAAGTCATTTAAGTATTCATGCCAGCGGAATACTTATATCCGAGCAACCCATTACGAGATATTCCGCTACATTTATTCCGCCTAAAGGTTATCCAACTACCCAGTTTAGTATGCTTGAGGCAGAAGATATCGGTTTGTATAAGTTTGATATTTTAAGTCAGCGAGGTTTGGGTAAAATTAAAGATGCCTTAAGTATTATTCAACAAAATGCAGGGGTAACTATTGATATTCATGAAGTAAAAAAGTTTAAGGAAGATGAAAAAGTAAAACAACTGTTACGTAAAGGAAATACGGTGGGTTGTTTTTATGTAGAGTCGCCCGGTATGCGCATGTTATTGGCTAAGTTGAATGCTGATGATTATTTACGATTGGTTGCAGCCAGTTCAATCATTAGACCCGGTGTTGCGCAAAGCGGTATGATGCGTGAGTATATTAATCGCTATCGTAACGTGCATTTGCGTGAGCAAGCCAAGGCTAAGTTGCCGGAGTTGTATAAAATTTTAGAAGAAACCTATGGCGTAATGGTGTATCAGGAGGATGTGATTAAAGTGGCGCATCAATTTGCCGGATTAACCTTAGCCGAGGCAGATTACTTACGTAGAGGAATGAGTTGGAAGTTTAAACAACGGAATGAGTTTTTTAAAGTACGTGATCAATTTTTTAACAATTGTTTGCAAAGGGGCTACGCATTACAAACCGTTTCGGAAATATGGACTCAAATTGAAAGTTTTGCAAATTTTGCTTTTGCCAAAGGTCATTCGGCCAGCTATGCTGTAGAGAGTTACCAAGCCATGTATTTAAAAGCCCACTTTCCATTGGAATATATGGTGGCTACCATCAATAATGGAGGTGGATTTTATCGGGCTGAATTGTATGTACATGAGGCACGTATGCACGGTGGTATTATTTACCCGCCCTGTATAAACCACAGTAATGCTGAATGTGTAATTAAAGGTAAATATATTTATTTAGGTTTAAGTATGATTGCAGAGCTAACCGAGCATACCATTAAAATGGTTTTGCAGGAAAGAGAAAATACGGGTGATTATTTATCGCTGCATGATTTTATTAAGCGTGTTACAATTGGCATTGAACAATTGCGATTACTCATTCGTGCAGGATGTTTTGCTTTTACACAGCAAAGTAAAAAAGAATTATTGTGGCAAGCGCATGCACTCATTCAACCCGTTAAAAGGGCTGATACGGTGGCTTTATTATTCGATTCGGAACCAATCCATTTTGAACTTCCTCAACTCACCTCATCACCAGTTGAAGATGCATTTGATGAAATTGAATTGTTCGGTTTTTCATTACATAATCCGTTTTTGTTGTTGAGAGATTCATTGCCATCAACACTTAACGCCAGAAATTTATATCAGTATTTGAATAAACAAGTGAGTATTGTAGGTTATTTAATTGCCATTAAGTACACCCAAACACATAAAAAAGAGCGCATGTGTTTTGGTACTTTTATTGATACCGAAGGCCATTGGATTGACACAGTACATTTTCCTGATGTGGCCAGATTCTATCCGTTTACCGGAAACGGTTGCTATCACATAAAAGGAAAAGTAACAGCAGAGTATGATTTTATAACCTTAGAGGTGAGCTACCTCAAACGTTTACCTGTGGTTGATCGTGAGCAATTGCAGGAAGTTATGCACGAGGCTTAAGCCCCAATAAAAAGATTATATATTTGAAAAGTAGTTATTAAACGTAATACAGCATGATGCAACATACACAAATCACTTGTCCTAATTGTGGTAATCCTATTGATGTTGAAGATATTTTAGCACACAAACTGGAGGAAGAAATAAAACAAAAATACGCCACACAATTAGCTGCTGAAAAAAAGAAATATGAAGATGGAATAGAAAACTTAAATAAAGCCAAAGAGGAGTTTGAAGCAAAGAAAAAAAAGGAAAATGAATTGTTCCAAGAGCGATTAGATAAACAGTTACGTGAAGATCGTAAACTGTTAGAAGATAAACTCAAGCAAAAACTTAAGGAAGAACAAGCCGAGCAATTGGATGCCTTACAAAAGGAGTTAAATGAAAAATCGGAGCAGGTAAAAGAATTAAACCGAAGTAAAGCTGAAATTGAAAAATTAAAACGAGAGAAGGAAGAAATGCGTGAGTTGGTGGAGGCTGAAGCACAAAAGAAAATAAATGAGTTGTTATTGCAGGAGAAGGATAAAATACGTAAAACTGAAGAGGAACGAAATGAGTAACGAATAAAAGAATTCCAAAAGCAACTTGAAGATCAAAAGAAACTTACGGAAGAAATGAAACGTAAGCAGGAGCAAGGAAGTATGCAGCTGCAAGGTGAGGTGCAAGAACTTGCTATTGAAGAGTGGTTAATGAGTAACTTTCCGTTAGATGTAATTGAAGAAATTAAAAAAGGAGTACGTGGGGGTGATTGTGTTCAGATTGTAAATACAAGAACACGACAAAACTGTGGTAAAATTTATTATGAAAGTAAACGTACCAAAGATTTTCAATCGGGTTGGATAGAAAAATTTAAAGCAGATATACGTGAGAAGGGAGCCGATATAGGCGTATTGGTTACTGATGCCATGCCTTCTGATATGCCAAGAATGGGTATGCGTGATGGAATTTGGATTTGCACCTTCGAAGAGTTTAAAGGGTTGTGTACGGTATTGCGCGAGTCAATCATCCAATTAAGTGCTGCGTTGAGCAGCCAAGAAAATAAAGGCGATAAAATGCATTTATTGTACGATTATTTAACCGGCACCACATTTCGTATGCAGGTGGAAGCTATTGTTGAAGGGTTCTCACATATGAAATCGGCCTTAGATTCAGAAAAGCGTGCCATGCAACGTATTTGGAAAGAGCGTGAGAAACAAATTGAAAAAGTAATTACCAATACGATTGATATGTATGGTTCTATCAAAGGGATTGCCGGCAGTGCCATTCAACCGGTGAAAGCATTAGAGATGCCGGAGTCAAGTGAACTGCCTGAAGAACTCGAAGAATAATGTAAAAGTGTTATTTTTTAATCAGTAGTTTTTTTACATACTCATCCATGAGCTCATGTTTGTGCTGATCGGATAGCGGTAATGATTTATCTGCAACCCTCACTTCCGTATTTCCAATGGATTGAATATGGGTTGTGTTTACGATAAACGAACGATGAATGCGTACAAAACGTTTGTCGTTCAATTGTTCCATCAATGCTTTTAAGCTGATCCAAACCGTATGCATGTTTTTGTTGAGGAGGTGGATTTTTACAAATTTATCTTCGGCTTCAACATACGTGATTTGGCTTTTATTTAACGGAATAAATTGGTTATCGGTTCTTACAATAAAAATATCTTGTTCGGTTGCATTATTTTGTTGCAGCTTTTGTATGGCTTTATTAGCAACCGAAGTAAATTTATCAAGTTGTATAGGTTTGATTAAATAACTGAATGCTTCAGCATCGTAAGTTTCGGCACCATACTCTTTATGGTTGCTTAAAAATACCGTTAGCGGCTTGTATTGAAGTGCGTTGAGCAATTGTATCCCTGTACATCCCGGCATTTCAATGTCGGAAAATAACAATTGTGGCTTTTGCTCATTAATTACCTTAATGGCTTCAAGCGGTTGCGAGTATACTCCTAATAAATGTAGCGTAGGAATAGTTTGGATATACCTTTCCAATAAGTTGCCATCCACAAAGGAGTCATCTACAATTAAACAAGTAACCATTTCTTTCATTAACGGAATAATTTCACGGGTTTCGCTACTAAATAAAGTCAATTCACGGAATATCCATAAAAAATTATTTAAAACAAACGATTTTCGTTGTAGGCAATAGTTTCATAACACAGACTACGGCCTTTTACCGCCTAGTCTAGGGCTGAATGCAATATTTCAGTTCAAAACCTCCCGAAACTCGGGAGGTTTTTTTATATCCACACCTGCCTGTGTATTTGTGTATGAACAACGTTAACTCATATTATGTACATTTGTGTTTATTGTATGAGTTCAACCGAAACGAAAGTCATCAAGCGCAGAAAAGTATCTTATCTGCCTTCCATCATCAGCATATCAATGGTGTTATTTATGCTTGGCCTGTTTGGCTTTGTATTAATTAATGGAAACAAACTTCAACAATACTTAAAGGAGCATTTTCAGTTGACGGTGTTTTTTAAGGAAGAAACTCCTGAGGCCGATATCACGAGAATTGTGAATGAAATAAAAGGGTTACCCTTTACCAGAGAGGCTAACTATGTGAGTAAGGAACAAGCAGCAAAAACGTTTTCAGCCGAAATAGGGCAGGATTTTGTAGGTTTTTTAGGATTTAATCCCTTATTACCAAGCATAGAACTCTTTCTGAAATCAAACTACACTTCCTTTTCAAATCTTAAATCGGTTGAGGTGCAATTGAAGCGATACCCGCAAATTCAAGATGTGGTATATCAACAAACCGTGTTGGATGTTTTGAATGAAAATGTGCAAACCGTGGCTTCCATCCTTATTGGCATGAGCATTATATTTTTAATTATTTCAATTGTCTTAATAAATAATACCATCAGACTAAATTTATATGCCAAACGTTTTATCATAAAAAGTATGCAAATGGTGGGAGCCACTCATGGCTTTATCATTAAGCCGTTTATGATTAAAAGTGCCTTGCATGGCCTGTACGGAGGTATTATAGCCGGGCTTTTGCTAACCGGACTTATCAGTTCGCTTCCAAATTGGGTGGAGGGGATAGAACAACTTTATGATACAACCCAGTTTGCAATATTATACGGAGTGATTATTATTGTAGGGATTATTTTAAGTATGATTAGCAGTATAATATCTACTAATCACTACTTAAAAATGAAAATTGACGATTTATATTAAACATCATGCAAAAACCTAATATGAAAAAAGGTGCCGATAAAGTGGTAGCCCCTAAAGCTGAAGTAAGCTTTGTGTTTGGTAAGAAAAACTACATGTTGATGATTTTGGGTTTGGCCCTTATTGCACTTGGTTTTACTTTAATGGCAGGTTCTGAAGATATCTTCAGCAGCACCAAACTTACTGTTGCACCAATATTGGTTTTAACAGGCTTTGTGGTTGAACTTTTTGCCATTTTATTGAAGAAATAAGCCGGCTTTATGAGCATTTTTGAGGCCATAGTTTTGGCTATTGTTGAAGGAATAACAGAGTATTTACCTGTTTCCTCAACCGGACATATGATTATTACTTCCTCCTTGTTTGGTATTGCAGGGAATGATTTTGTGAAAATGTTTACGGTGGCTATTCAATTTGGTGCCATATTAAGTGTGGTTGTACTTTATTGGAAGCGATTTTTTCAATCTGTTGATTTTTATTTAAAATTATTCGTAGCCTTTTTGCCGGCAATGGTGTTTGGCTTTTTGTTTAATGATTATATTGATGCTTTGTTGGAAAACGCAACAGTTGTGGCGCTAAGTTTATTATTGGGAGGGATTGTTTTGCTTTTTGTCGACAAATGGTTTGATGCAAATGAAAGGCAGCCTTCATCGCCCGAAATAAATTACCCGATTGCATTAAAAATAGGTTTGTTTCAAGTACTTGCCATGATTCCGGGAGTATCTCGCTCCGCTGCAACAATTATTGGTGGTCTTACGCAAAAATTAAACAGAAAAACAGCTGCTGAATTTTCTTTCTTTTTGGCAGTGCCCACCATGCTTGCCGCCACCGCTTATAAAATGCTTAAGTATCATAAAACGGTTGGATTTGCGGCCAATGATGTTGTTTTATTATTGATTGGTAATGCGGTAGCTTTTGTTGTGGCGATGATTGCCATCAAAGCCTTTATTGGATACTTAACCCGATATGGTTTTAAAGTATTCGGTTGGTATCGTATCGTGGTGGGGATCATTATTTTATTGCTTTCTTTTTTAGGATACGATTTACAAGTAATCTGATTTCCGTATTATGTCGATTATTAATGTGAATGAGGGTAGTGTTCTGGTGGTTGATAAACCATTGGAGTGGACCAGTTTTGATGTGGTGAATAAAATTCGACATACCCTTGTAAAGCATTTGCATAAATTCAAAATCATTGAACTCGGAACAAAGCGAAAAATAAAAGTTGGACATGCCGGAACATTAGATCCATTGGCAACAGGGGTTCTTGTGGTATGTATTGGAAAAGAAACCAAAAACATTGATGCATACATGGCATCTGAAAAAGAATACACAGGAACATTTTTTTTGGGCGCAACAACAGCTTCCTACGACAGAGAAACACAAACTGAAAATGAAGCAGATATCACATATCTAAACCCGGAAACTATTTACGCCACGACAGCACAATTTACAGGGGTATTGCAACAATTACCACCCATGCATAGTGCAATAAAAAAAGATGGTAAGCGGTTGTATGAAAGTGCCAGAGCAGGCGAAGAGGTTGAGCTTACACCACGCACGGTTGAAATTAAACAATTTGAAATTACCCAGGTTAATCTTCCATTTGTAGATTTTAAGGTGATATGCAGCAAAGGCACATACATACGTTCATTAGCTCACGATTTTGGCAAAGCTTTGGGATGTGGTGCTTATCTATATGCTTTGTGCAGAACAAGAAGCGGGAATTTCGAAATAAAAGATGCATTAACAGTGGAGCAAGTCGTGCAAATCATTGAAACCGCTTAATTTCACCGCCACATTTATTCAAAATTGTATTTTTGCAAACGCATGAAAGTTTATCGAAGTTTAGAAGAGTTACCCAAAATAAAAAATGCAATTGTTACCCAAGGCACTTTTGATGGGGTGCATGCAGCACATCAGGTAATATTAAACAGACTTAAACAGATAGCCACTGAACAAAAGGGAGAAACCGTTGTGATGACTTTTGATCCTCACCCACGTATGGTATTGTTCCCCGAAGATCATGGATTAAAATTGTTGCAAACACTCGATGAAAAGATTACTTCACTTGAAAAAGAAGGGATTGATCATTTATTGGTGATTCCTTTCACGAGAGAGTTTTCAAGGCTTACCTCATTGCAGTTTATTAGAGATATTATTGTCAATAAAATTGGTACCAAAGTATTGGTTATTGGCTATAATCATCGTTTTGGAAAAAATCGTGAAGGCTCATTTGAGCATTTAAAAGAATACAGCAACCTTTATGGTTTTGATGTAGAAGAAATATCTGAACAGGATATTGACGAGGTATCGGTAAGCTCAACTCGTATTAGAAAAGCATTGGACGAAGGAGATGTGAAACAAGCAGCAAAATATTTGGGTAGAAATTACGCGATAACGGGTGAGGTAATAAAAGGAAAACGACTTGGCCGAACCATCGGATTTCCTACAGCTAATATTTTAGTGAAGGATGATAACAAACTAATTCCTGCTGATGGAGTTTATGCGGTTCAAGTTTTTATCAACAATAGCGTCTACTTTGGTATGCTAAATGCCGGTTATCGTCCAACTGTTGATGGACGTACTCATGCTGTTGAAGTTCATGTGTTTGAGTTTGCACAGGATATTTATGGTAGTGAGGTTACCGTTGAATTTGTTGATAAAATAAGGGATGAGCAACGCTTTGAAGGCATTGATGCACTCACAAATCAATTACAAAAAGATAAATTGCATGCTTTACACTTGTTGAGCAAGTAAGCATGAAGCAATTTCAAAACATCTTTATATATCTGTTATTTATTATCGTTTCACTAAGTGCAAATTTGGCTACTGCCCAAGTACCCCTCGACTTAGGTTCCGGTGAAAAAAACAAAACGGTTGATTCAACACAAATCTGGCTATCTCGCTACGATAGTTTGGTGAATCACATGAGCAGAACCTATTTAAAGGACAATACCAACGTAAATAAACCCAGGCCTCAAGTTCCTCAAGTAGCCCCTGTAAAACTTTTAGAAAATAAACCGGTAACTCCTCCGGTTAAACAAGAAAAAACAACCATTCAAGAAAATAATCCGGAAGTTAAATCGGTTACTAATACCCAACCTCCAATTAATACGCAACCCAACAACTCGGTTCAACAACAAATTCCATTGCAACAAAATCCGTTACCTCCCAAAAAGACTACACCAAAACCAAAGCCCAAGCCTAAAGCAACCAATGGTGATGGTGTTGATGAGTCGTCAGGGGAGAATGAAGAATACAATACCGAAGAATTGTTAGTAGATACCAATGAAGTAGAATTGTTAGAAGAGGAGGACAGTGATGTTGGAGATGCCGAAGGTGAGTTTGATAATTTATTTACCGGCTACAGCGATGTAAGTTATTGGGATTTATGGCGAGATCCGAATTTTAAATTTTCACCTGAGATTATTCCTGCTAATCATCATTACCCGTTTGATTGGGATACGGTAACCATCAATCCATACAAAATATCCTTATCAAATATGAATGATACCATTTTGCTGAAGTTAAAAGACAGCATGGATTGTTCATTTCATCCACCTGCTATAGGTGATATTACCTCAGGATTTGGTCCGCGCAGGTGGGGACGAAAAGCAAAGTTTCATTATGGTGTGGATGTTCGAATGGAAGTAGGGGATCCGGTTTATGCGATTTTTGATGGCGTTGTTCGAATAGCAAAACGCAGTTCCGATTATGGTTACGTGGTACTTATTAGGCATTATAACGGATTAGAAACCTTATATGCTCACTTTGATCAATTGTTGGCCTATGCAGGCAAGCCTGTTCGCAGTGGGGAAATCATTGGATTATCCGGTAATACAGGAAGAAGTACCGGTCCGCATTTGCATTTTGAAGTAAGATTTAAAGGAGAAAAAATAGATCCAAATAAAATCATTTCATTTCCTACGGGCTCTTTATTGAGCGATACCTTGCAAATTGACAGGCATTGTTTTACCCACGTAAAATTATACAAAGAGCAACAAGAAAAATTACGCAGCAGATATTATGTGGTAAGACGAGGTGATACCTTAGGGAAAATTGCCTACAAAACAGGCGTGCCTGCCAAACATTTAGCTAAATTGAATCGCATTTCAACCAAAACCAAATTGAAGGCAGGTCGCAGAATCCGACTGCGATAAATTTTCTTACATTTGATTATCTGTAATTACAATGAAACGTATTGACTTAAGAAGCGACACTGTAACACAACCCACACAAGGAATGTTACAAGCCATGTTTAACGCTAAAACCGGTGACGATGTATATGGTGAAGATGAAACGGTAATTGCGCTTGAACAATATTTGGCAAACCTATTCGGGATGGAAGCCGGATTGTTTTGTCCGAGTGGAACCATGACAAACCAAATTGCCATTAATGTACATACTAAACCCTCGGATGAAGTAATTTGTGCTGATAATGCACACATCTTTAAATATGAAGGTGGGGGCATGGCTGCCAATTCAGGGGTACAATCTCGATTATTGACATCAACCTACGGTAAAATAACAGCAGAGCAAATTACATCTGTTATCAATGCAGATGATGTTCATTTTCCGCATACCGCTTTGGTTTGTTTAGAAAATACGAGCAACAGAGGGGGAGGAAGTATTTATACGAAATCGGAGTTAAGTGCAATTTTACAAGTGTGCAATCAACATCAAAAGCCATTGCATTTGGATGGAGCAAGGGTGTTTAATGCTTTGGCTGTAGCAGATTATGATACCATTTTTTTAGGTCAAATTTTTGATTCAATATCGGTCTGTTTGAGTAAAAGTTTGGGTGCACCGGTAGGCTCTGTATTATTAGGTTCTCAAACATTTATTAAACAGGCACGAAGGGTTCGTAAACGTTTAGGTGGAGGCATGCGTCAAGCAGGTTTTTTAGCAGCTGCAGGTATTTTTGCACTTCAACATCATGTAAAAGGTTTATTGATTGATCACGCCCACGCACAACAAATTGCTGCGGTGTTGAAACAACATCAATTGGTAAAAAGTATGCTGCCTGTACAAACCAATATTATTATTTTTAAGATGGTTTCCTCACATGCAGCCGATGCCTTAAAAGAGCATTTATTTAAACACCAAATATTGGCCAATAAAGTTTCCGCTGATGAATTGAGATTTGTATTTCATTTGGATGTATCGGATGAGGATGTTCATCGCTTGGAGCAAGTGCTCACCAACTTTACGGCTTAAACAAACCAAACATTAGTTAGGTAACTTATTGAAAATCTTACTTGTATATTTTGTTGTTGATTGTTAAATTCACTTATCAATGCATTAAGTATGAATACACATGAACAACATACTGCTAAAGTAAAGGCTTTACTTGAGCAGCAATTGCAACATGAAGAAATCAAATCAACATTATTACAAGACGGTGTTGACGAAACCACATTGAATGAGTTGATGAAACAAGTATTTAAGCATCAGAATGCAAAACGTGTAAACAAAGGTTTAGGTATTCTGGTACTTGGTTTGCTGTTTTTGTTTGCCGGATTTTTTTGCACCATTTGTTTTCATAACAGCACTTTAAATTATCAAATATCGCTGTACGGATTTACCTCTTTAGGCATAACCTTAGTATTTGCCGGTATGATTATGATATTTGGATAGCAAACTACGCATACATGTGCTTTGGGTAAAGTGTTTTTAGCTGCTTAGTTAGTAATGCGTTTGCCACACACTATTCAACAGCATATTCAACATGAATCACAACACGTATTTTTTTATAAATATCTGTTACACTAGGTTGATAATACCCACCTTCACCACCGGGAGTTACATTCGCAAAATCCCTGTCAACAATAGTAAACAACCCTTGGTTAGCTCTTTTTAAATTGCCAAGCTCAACCTCACTTTCTTTGGTAAATTCAAGTGCTGCTTTTTTTGCATTTTGGGTTGCCTCGGCAAGCATTTCAGGTTTAATTTTATTCAGGTCGGTAAATAAGTATTGAACCGCAGGGTTGTAATCGTTTTGCGCAGTGATTACAATTCCTAGTTTAAGCAACTGATCAGTCATTCGGCTTACTTGTTGCACCTTGTCAACTGACGCGCTGCGCACTTGTATGGCATTCTCCATAATGTAACGGAATTGACCCATTTGCATGCCACCGTAATCATTAGCCAACTTATCAATTACATTTACTTGTTGTTCAATCACCTCCTCAGGCTTCAAGCCATTATCAAGCAAAAAGCGTTTAATTTTTTCTTTGTTTTGCTCCATTTGATTACTGCCATCAACAACATCGTTTGTAGTGATGCGTGTTTTAATAGTCCACACAGCAAAGTTTGATTTTACTTCTCGCTCGGAAAATCCTTTTACATGAATACTTCTGTCTTCCTTTTTAAATCGTTGTAGAGAGCGACCAATGTAATAACCTTGAATGCTCAATCCTAAAAAGATGATAATGGCTATAATGATTTGTTTGTTGTTTGTCATATCCAATGAATATTTAGGTGTTTAACTTTTATCATCACAAATTATTGTTTGAACGATGCAATTTAAAATTAAAGGAATATTACAGTGCTTAATCGAAATAAAAAAGAGCTGACAGTCAAATTGTTGACTAATGTTAAAAAAAGTATTCATCTTGATTGTTTTTAATGAAAGGATTATTGTTTTTATCCATTAATTGGTAAACTTGAATAAGCCCTTGTAAATAATTTACACTATGAAAAATTATTTTAAGGGGTTTGTATTAACCTTAATCATTCCGTTTGCTGCCGCAGGGCAAGATGCGAGACAAACAGGCAGTTATGTTCAGCCGGATGTTTCCTTTTCCATAAAAAGTGGTTGGTCGTTGAGTGCAGGATTGGGTACATTAGGCTACGGAGGAAGCATTAACAAATCCTTGAATACAAAATGGGCATTAAGTGCAGGCTATTATTTGGCAAGCTTTAATTATGCAGCCAATTCAACCATCCAGAAAGAAGAAGTTCATGCAGAGCTTGGTTTAACCACAAGCTCAATTCCGATTTTTATAAGTTATTATCCGTTTAAGCGGGGGTTTAACATTAAAGCCGGTGTTTCCTACACACAATTTAATACAGCCCTTGATGTGATGCCCTTGTCAAACTATGAATATGGAAACCTAATATTTATGCCTGAAAATATTGGTTCCATTCATGTTGATGTTACTACCTCAAAATGGCAACCTTATTTAGGGTTAGGTTTTGGCAGGTATTATCCTAAAAACCGATTCAATGTTGGATTAGATATCGGGTGTTTTTATCAAGGTAGTCCAGATGTGAAGTTGAAGGCGAATAAGGCATTGAGTCCAACCCAAAATGAAAGCAACCAAAGCATTTTAAACAATGCATTGAGTCAATTTATGTTTTACCCTTATATGAATTTATCAATCAACATTAAACTTCATTAGCATCAAACTTATGACTAATAATTGTTTTAAAATATCAGCTTTAGCACTTGTGATGGTGCTATTGTCAACCTGTACCAATCCCATTGATGAAATTAACCAATTTAAAATGGGAATTAATGCAGGAGAATTGGTGAATGCTGCCGTTAACTTATCGTTTGGCATAAAAGGTGATGATGAGGTATTGCCACAAAATGTTTCTGTTAGATTTGAGGCTGATGGTGCAGCCTATTTAACTGATGCAAATGGTGAATGCTTTTTTGATGTAAGCCACAATGGTATGCTCAAACTATTATTAAGTCCTGAAGCAAATCCCACTGAAAGCAATCCATTACTGATAAAAATAATTGCGGAAGCAAAAGATTGTATCCCAATTGAAGAGGAAATTTACCTAACAGGTAGGAATAATATTCCTAATATAAAGTTGTTGTTTCATAAAATAACGAACCTTCCTGCTGGATACAAAGTTCAGGAGTATGCGGCAGTTTTTTCAGGTAAAAAAGCTACAGATACGTTGGTTTTTACTCATCAAAATTTAAATGGATTAGAATTCAAATTCCGTTATCCGGTGGTGGGTGCACAGTTTGTTGCGAAGAGAAAAATTACTTATCAAGTAATTAGGGAGAATACCATTTTTATGAGAAGGGATAGTACTTTTCAAGATAGTATTGATGATTATAAAATCGTTGGAGCAACTAAGTTTTTTGATGGACAACCTTTAGATGGTAAACGCATCCAAGTTAAGCGCTTGGTTACAAAAACTAAAACAATCCCTGTTCCTGTTAAGGTAAAAGATACTGTAACTACTTATCGTATTATACCGGAAACCATTCCTGTTCAAAATGTAACAGCAAGAATCATATCAAATATTACAGAACAACTTGAGGTTTCAGGTTTTTATGATAATGATGGAAGGTATGTGAACAAACCAAGATTATTTACAGGTGCCATTGAAGTTCCTGAGGTGCAATTTGTAACGGCAAATGGTGATTTTATTGAGGTGATATATCCACAAGATTATGATGGTGGAAGAATTATTGAAATGGCTGCTAATGATAATTCATTGTCAATTTATTTATCAGGAATTACAGAGTTATGGAATGCCGGTGCGCGAAATTTTGATTATATACCCGGAAACACAATTGTTCCGGCATCAAAACTCCCTTACAAAAATGGGAGGTTAGTGTTTAAAGACGACTATATATTTAATAAACGATTTTTCTTGTTTCGGGATATGCTCGTTGGTTGTGGTTTTTCTAAAATAAAATTTCCTAGTGATTACGATTTGGAATCATTCTGGGCTTATTGGACAGTTGAGCATGGCAGATTGCAGTATTCTTATTTGTATCCTACGTGGTACACCTCTGCCTATGGAACTTGGCGTGGTTTCGGTGTTCCTGAGGTTTCCTTAATGTTACCTGCATTTAGTGAGTTTGGTAAGGCTAAAGTAAATTTTGTTGTGAATCATGAATATAACTCATGTTTGAATAAGCCTGTTCTATATAATAAAACCGAAGAGTTTGATCCGTGTGTTAATCCTGAATTTGACTTTAAAGTTGATTATAATCCGGGCACTTTTTGGTCACAGTATGTTAATTTATTTACAAAGGTGAATGTGCTTGCCAGGGTTTCTTGTCAATCAGGTAATCTGGTTCAAATACCGAATCAAACAGTAAACTACCATCGAATAAGTTGTAATCCTTTCTTGAAAACACAAACAGAAATTGTGAATGGGAAAACCGAGCTAACTTTACTCAATCAATCCGCTTACATTATTTCCGTATTCAATCCCTATAATTCAAGTCCTGTTGTTGATACGTTATTTTTAATGGAAAAGAATATGCCTTTAGAGGGATATATTACCAATGCAGCAGGTGAAAAATTATTTAAGGCGTTTTCGGGTACATTAGTTTATGATGAGCCAAAGCGTTCTTACAGAGTTGATATCGTTTTTGAAAAACCATATTTTAAGTATCCTATTCCCGGGTGCAACTAATCAAGATCTTACACCTTAGGTCTCCCTCATAAGGTGTTGAAATGAAAAAGCCGGTAGTGTAAACTCCGGCTTTTGTTTTTTTTATGAGTACATGTGCTTATTCTGCCTCTACTTCTTCGGTGTTTTGACTGAGTTTTCCCTTGGCGAAGTTTTTGGCAAAATCCATAAACACTTTGTAGGCAGGTGTAAACGTAAATTTTTTATCACTGTTACGGTCGATAATATTTCTACGGTTTAAGGTGCCTAAAAATTGTTTGCGGGCCTCACTGTTTTTTAACTGATTGTTGTTTAAAATCAAATCACCGTAGGATGAGTTTTCGAAAATGGTATCAATCATCTCTAAATCAAACTCGGCATATTGTATTTCATCCAAAAAGTTTTTGCCTTCTTTATCTAACTCGTAACAAAGTACACCAATAAATATGCAAATATCTCGGCTTAGCATTTCCATGGTTTCTTCACTAATTAAGTAGGCATAATCCGACTTAATATCCAAATAGTATTCAAATGTTTCTTTGAAAAATTTGCCGTAAAAATCAGTGTTATTTTTTAACTCAATAAATTTGGCATCAGTAGCCAATATGAATTTGCCATCCAGCAAATCACCAACGATGTCTTTATGGTATCTAGGAAAGTCCATTGCGTTTTACTTTAATTTTTGGTACACGTAAATTCATTTCAGTGGTGCGTATCACCATGCGGTCTGATTTTTCATCAAACTCTAATTCAATATCGTCTTCAAACAATAAGGTTGTTAGCGAAAAGAATTTTTCAGTTTCAATCTCTTGGTACTCGCCTCTAAGCGTTTTCCCTGCCCACTCAAAAAAGTTAGGCATAGGTAATTCTTGTACCAGTTTATCTCTAAAATATTCTTTGTTAAAAATCCATTTATCGGCTGCTCGTAATTCCGGGTCATCTAGGTAAACATCATCTTGCAACATGTATTCTTGCACATATTCAAGCGCATTAAAATACATGGCATTGTTATACGGATAACTGCGTGTTGATTTTGGAATAAACGGCACTTTTGATTTATCCGGATTTTTGAGGAACTCAATCCATCCAGTTAAAATCATTGATTCGCTGCGGATACGCTCAATTAACGGCAACAACTCATTGGTAAGTATTTTTGATTGACGAAGCATATCATCATTGGCTTGCACCAAAAACATATACAACTTCTCAAACTGTTGCCTGGCCATCTCATCATCATAATTCAACCTCCTTACATTTACATAAGCTGAAATATCAAGCATACGATTGGTAATTGAACCGGAATGGCTCACATCCAAAATCGTATTTAACGGAGTAATGTAATAATCAATCCAGAAGCTTGCCTTGCGCACCTTTTCACGGTAATCAATTTTATCAACGTTTGACTTTAACTCTTTGGTTTCGGCAATTAAACGTAAGGTGTTTTTTTCAACCGCCTCGGTAAATTCTCTCACCTCATTAAATAAATCATTAATGCGTTGTATGAGTATGTTGCGATCTTTACCAATGCCTTCTTTAATTTTTTTGAAAAGTGCAGTAATCGAATGTTCGTACTTCTCAATGGTTTCAGGCAATAAGGGTTTAAACTCACTTAAAATAAATTCTAAAAATTTGAAATACACCGGACGTATTTCATAGTCATCGGCTATTTTTTTAAAGAATTTATATTCGATGAGTTTATTTAATATCTCCACATCGTGCTCCGCTAAAATACGGTTCAGCACTTCTTTCTTTACCAATCCTTCTTTCGACTGTACATCAAATAACTCTTTGATGATGTCAAAGTAATTGGAGAGAAAGTTTACAATAGTTTTTGGTTCAACTCTCATGTTACTTCAATTACTTTACACTTCCAGTTTTAAGCTTTTATCTAACACCTCACCATAAGCAGCATTGGCTTTTTCATTGATGTTAATTTTACCTGCACTGCGGAAAATGAAATAATATTTTCCAAATCCCGGAACGGCATCAGGCGCTGCAAAAATTGGAATAAAGAAATGTTCTTTACAAAAGCGCACCAACTCCGGACGGTTTTGTTTGTCAATAGTAGCCACCTCATCAATAAACAAGGCAATTCGGTTTTCATGATCTGCCACCGCCAAGCGGTTAATAATGTTCATGATAATTACCAAACGAATCATTTTATCTGTACCATCACTTTCAATTTGCTGGCTTAAATCTACTTGTTTGGTGCTTCCTTTTCTGCTTAAGTGTAAGGTAATGTCAAACAAATCATCAAATTCAATTTGTGCACCTGTTTCAAGGTAATGGTCGAGTACTTTTAAGTTTTCACTGTTATCAAACTCAAACATTAATTGTCCGCTTACTTGTTGTATTTGGCTAATTTTTTTCACCTCATCCACCAGGCGTTTATTATCCATTAACTCAATGGTTAATGATTCAATATCGGATATACGTGTTTGCGAAAGTTTGCTGTTAAATTTATTGTAAATAAACTCCTTAAACTCTTCGTAACGTTTTAACAACGTATAAGCAGGGTTTGCAAATTGGGTTGAAATACTTTCTAATAACGATTGAATACTGCGCTCTTTGTCTTCAATTAAAGCAACCTCTTCTTCAACATATTTAATAAAGTCATTTTCATCGGCAAAGGTGCTTTGGAGTTTATCGCGTAATTTCTCGAACAAATGGTCTTTGTTTGATTTAAGCGTTATGCGGTCTTGCCAATTCAGTTTTATTTTATTAAAAAGTTGATCTAAACTTTCATTTGTTTCATACTCATCACCTGCCAAAGCCAACTCATCAATTTCATGCTTCATTTCAATGAGTCGGTTAATGCGCTCCTGGCGTTTTTGTTTATCATCAAGCAAATCGCGCAACTCATTACTTTTACGTGCAATGGTTTTTGCAATTTGTTTTTGAGCAGTTTCGTAATGTTCTTTTTGCGACATCAACTCATTAATCTCTCCCTTCAATCGGTCAATTTGTTTAACCAATTGCGGTTTACCTTTAATAAGGTTGATTTTAATTTTTACTGCTTCAATTTTCTCGCCCAATTCTCTCAACTCATTTTGCGAAGCTTCCATATCCTTCACTACTTTAAGTAAACTCTCCATTTGAGCCCGCTCTTCTTTAAGTGAGGCAAGTTGTTCTTTTAATTCCTCCACATTGCTAAAATCTTTTATCACAATGTTTTTAGAAATATCAATTTGCCCATCAAAAATGGAAAGGGTTTGGGTGATTTTATGAATTTGTTTGAGCACTTGGTCGCCCGGTAAGCTGCTTACTTGCTCGCTCAAAATAGAGTTGAGCAATTTGCGGTTTTCAACCGAGCCTGAAATTTTATTGATGAGCAGGTTGCTGTAGTTTTTAACCTGCATTTCAACGCGGGCAATTTGATCAGTAGTGCGAACAATTTTGTTTTCAATTTGCTGGCTGTTTAGTTTTTGTAACTCCGCCATGGTTATGCGGCTTTCAATGGTTTTGCGTTGCAAATCCAAATTGGCCAATTGTTCATTTAAAATGTTAATCGGGTCAAATGAATCAATTTCTTTCAGTTCCGCATCACGCTCGGCAAGTACTGATGAGCGGGCGGCAATTTCTGCATCTTTACCCCCAATTTTTCTGTCCAAATCAGCCTTTTGCGGAATCAACTCTTCATTAATTTCCGTATTTAAACGGCCAATGGCTTTATCTTTATCATGCAACTGAACTTGTAAATCGGGGAGGGTATGGTTATAGCTTTTGTTAAAAGCAAAATACAATTCACCTAAAATACGCGATTTGGCGTTGTATTGGCTCACCAATTCTCTAAACTCATCAAACTCGTTTTTTACCGATTTTAAATTACGTATTTCATTGTTAATACGTTTTAAATCCAGAATATCTTTTTTGTTTTTTTGCGAAAAATTAAGCACTTCATTTTCGCGGTTATCCGCCACAATGAGTGCTTCTTTTAAATTTTTATTGGTAATTAATTTGGTGTTGATGAGGTAACGGTAAATGCGCGAAAAGTTGTTGCTTATACCTTCACTGCGCACACTATCATCAAGCCATACTACGGCATTGTTGCGCTTGCCGCGTTGGTACACAAACTGAAATACTTCGCGTTTATCTTTAAATTGTTCCAGTGTAATGCCGCTGGCTGCAATTTTTTCTTTCACTTCTTCAAACTTGAGCAAACGTTTATCATCACCCACAAAAACATCTTCTTTGTATTCAGATTCGTAACGGTAGTATTCTAAGTTACTATCGGCATCACGTTTTACCAAAATACAGTAGTATGATTTTTTAAAAACTTCAAATACAATATAACTTTGGTTGTGGTTTGGAAAGTAGTGGTGAATGGTTTCTTTATCGCCTTTACGGTTACCACTAAAACTCATTTTTTGCCCATCAATAATAAACAGAAAGTTTAGCGCATAAATGAGTGTACTTTTACCAATGTTATTTGGCCCCACCAATTGCAAGCTGTCACAGTCATCAAGCCTTACTTCGGCTTTGCCGTACACCTTGCTGTTCAATACAATAACTCTTGTTAACATACTTAGTAATAAATAGATATTGGGTTACAAGGTACACGAGGTGCAGGTGTAGTTACTCACCATTTTTGCACAGTTTGCAACTTGTTGAGCCTGTTTTAATTGAATCGTTTGCAATTATTTATTTCTCTACATGCAAAAAAATCTTATTTTGCGAATAACAACAATAATCTACATGAAGAGAATTCTTAACCTAATGGTTGTATGGTTTGCAATCGTTTTTTCCTTATCCCACACCCTAAATGCCCAACCCCTTTCAAAAGGCCTTTTATGGGAAATTACCGGTAACGGCTTAACTAAACCTTCTTACTTGTATGGCACCATGCATGTAAGCAGTAAACTAGCATTTAACCTTTCCGATTCTTTTTTTATTGCCATTAAAAACTCCGATAGGGTCGCTTTAGAAAGTACTCCTGAAAATTGGCTTGAAGAGTTTTTAAGCACCGAGTTTATGAGCCACATTATGCGCACCCAAAGCAGCGATGGCCGTGGTAATGATGATCCTATTGCAACCTCAAGGTTTACCTGGTTTAAAGAGTATTATGGCAAAGATTATATTGCCCGTGCATTATCAACCGACCCTGATTTGCTCAACCAACTGATGTTTAGGCATAGTGGTAATCGCCAAGATTTTGAAGAAGATACTTACCTTGATTTATACATTTTCCAAACTGCAAGTCGATTAAAAAAGCCGGTGCTTTCTGTTGAAGATTTAGATGAAAGTTTACGTTTGGTGATGCAAGCATACACCAAAATGTATCCTGAAGATAAAGAGCGTAAATACAACGAGAAGTTTGATGAGTTGTTGGAAGATTACTACCGTCAGGCTGATTTGTACCGTTTAGATTCATTAATGATGGCACAAGGTTACAGCGAAAGTTATTTAGATAACATGTTGTTTAAACGTAACCAAAACATGGTAAACCGAATGGATTCATTTATGAAATCAGGCAGTTTGTTTACCGGAGTTGGAGCCTCCCATTTACCTGGCGAAAAAGGGGTGATTAGTTTGTTACGTAAAATGGGTTACAACGTACGTGCCGTAAATTTGGGTCAGCGTAATGCTGGTGTGCGCAGTAAATTAGATAAGATAGTTGTGCCAAGTGTGTATCAAAAATTTACCTCGCCTGATGGTATGTTTAGTGTTGATGCACCCGGAAAATTATTGATTATGCCGGACAACAGCATGACCCAACAATACTTATACACCGATATGATGAATGGATCGTTTTTTTCCGTAGTTCGGATGCGCCACCTCACCCCATTTTTAGGTTACTCGGCTGATGATTTTAGAAAAAGTGTAGACAGTTTGTTGTATGAAAATATTCCGGGAGATATTGTTTCCATGAAAGAGATTCAGCAAAACGGATTTCCGGCCGTTGATATTGTAAACAAAACCAAGCGAGGTAATTTTCAGCGTTACCGTTTGGTATTTACACCTTTTGAATTATTTATGTTTAAGGCAGGAGGAAAAGATCAGTATGTAAAGAAAAATGCCGCACAATTTTTTAATTCAATTGTAGTAAATAAACAAACTGAATCAACACAGGCATTTAGCAGCAACAAAGAAGGCTTTGAAATTAATTTGCCTGTTAAACCGGTTTCCAACTATGAACTTTCAACCCTGAAAAATTACACGCCAAACACACACATCTATCAAAGTACCGATAACAAAGGTGTGAATTATGCTATTTTCCATCAAATGCATATCAATACCTACTACATGGAAGAAGATTCGGTAGAGATGAATATTGTAGAAAGAGGTTATACCCAAGGTGCCGGATTAAAACGCAACAGTTATACTTATTTTTCTTTAGGCGGTTACCCTGCATTAAAATGTACGTATAAGCATAGTGAAAAGCCATTGCAAATGGCAGCTTTGTATGTTATTCGTGGTGCACATGTATATGCTGTTACGGCTTGGTGCCAAACAGATGAGCAGCTTAAAAATGCCCTATCTGCCATTAACACCTTTAAGTTGGTGGAATTAATTTCAAACGAAGGCATTTGGCGTACAGATACCATTCATAAGTTTAAAGTGTATTCACCAATTGCCATTCCTCCGGATGTAAATGCCTATAGTTTTTCATTTAAAAAGCGTGATGACAAAAAAGACCATGAAGGATTAAATGAATACATCAATTACTTTGATGCTGAAACCGGAGAGCGTGTTGAGTTGCGTTGGCAGCGTTTGCAAAAGTATTATAGTGCAAAAGATACAGCTACGTTTTGGACAGATGAACTAGAGGAAATGAATCCGGATAGTGATTATGTGCAAAAGGTTAAATATTACACCAAAGATGGTGCATCATGTATTGATGCTATGTTCACGGATACCAATACTAGTAGGGTTTTAATGGTGCGTTCTATTTTAAAAGGAAGATTTATTTATACTTTAACTGTGAACACCGATACTATTAGTAAAGGAAACAATTTTACCCGTAAGTTTTTAGAATCGTTTACTCCGGTTAATGATGATACCAGTTTTAATCCATTTGAAAATAAAAATAAAAAACTACTCGCGGATTTGTTGAGTGATGACAGTGCAACCTATGCGCAAGCCAGAGAATTGTTAGATCGTTTACGTTTCCGCAAACAATCCTACAAACCATTGGCAGAAACCATTGGTAAATTAAAGGATGATAAGTACAAGAAAGAATTACGCAATCAGTTGGTATCGTTTATTGGACAAACCAAAGAGGAGCAGGCTATACCGTATTTAAGGGATGAGTACAAAAAAGCAGGTGATGATTATGATTATCAAGTAGCCATACTCAAAGCCTTGGCAGGAATCAACACTGTAAAATCATACAAAATGTGTAAAGACTTATTGTTGGCTGAACCTCCTTTTGCATCGAATAAGTATTTATATAGTGGTTTGTTTGAGTTTATTAATTCAGGTGATTCGGCTTGGAACAGAAGTCAGTTTTTACCTGATGTATTAAAACTAGCACAACATGAAGAGTATAAAGATTATGCTTATGAAATGTTGGCTGAGGCCATTGATAGCAATAAAATTCAGGCATTGGCTTATCAAACCTATGTAAACGGAATTATTAATGATGCGAAAAAGGCTTTACGTCAAGAATTAACAGATGATGATAAAGAAAATTTCCGCAGCAACAGTGAGTTGGAAACGTATAACAGAATATTGATTAAACATTATACCAACGAGCAAGTAAAGGATTATTTCGAAAAACAATTGAAGGCAAAAAATTATTATGTAAAAGCCAATGCCATTGCTTTACTGTTAAAAAATAACCGAAGTGTGCATGATACTATTGTGTACAACATGAGTGAGAATTTAGATACTAGAATCAATTTTTATTTTGAACTTAAAGCATTGAAGATGGAGGATAAAATGCCTGCCAAGTTCCGCACTCAAGAAGCGTTAGTGTACTGTTATGCGCGTAATTCTGTTAAGCCTTCATGGGGTGATAACAAGCTAGACAGTATTGTGTTGTTAAGCAGAACAAACACTTATTATCGCGGAAAAACCGGTACATTTTATTACTTTAAGTACAAGTTGAAAAAGAGTGATGATTGGAAAGTGTATGTATGTGGATTACAAGCCCAAGATACAACGCAATACCGCTTTTTGTATACTTTAAATGGTACTGTTAAAGAGGTGTTTGATGATAAAAAACCGATTGAGGAGCAATTTGCAGAAGCCATTGAGTTGAAGAAGGAAGGACATAGAAGACGCAGAATCAGCAATAATGATTATGATTTTGATTTTGCTGAGGAAGAAGAATAGGTAAACAGGAATTACAAAGGGAACGCGCGGGCCTTCGGCCCGCGCGTTTTTTATGCGATCCTCATTAATTTTATTATTTTCGTTTCGCATGCTATCACACAAAAAAACAATACTGTTTATACTCTTGCTTTGCTCCATCTCATGGGTGGTTTTTGCTCGAATGCAAAAGGTTCATTCTACATCAAACAACCGGCAACCTGTTATATCATTTACTTTTGATGATGGAAAAACAAGTGATTTAGCCGGCATTAAATTGCAAGTTTGGCATGGAGGTATTTTAAAAGCATTGGAAAAACATCGCATTAAAGCCATTATGTATGTGGCCGGACATAACAAACGAACAACCAATGGAAAATATGTGCTTTCTTCTTGGGTGCAGGCCGGTCATTATCTGGCTAATCATACTTTAAATCACCCCAACTTTAATGATGAGGCAACATCGTTGGAAGCCTATAAAAAAGAATTGATGGATAATGAGGCTTTGTTAAAACAATATCCTCGCTTCATCAAATACTTTCGATTTCCTTACTTAAAAGAAGGAAATACCGAAGAGAAAATAGCAGGCTTTCGAAATTTTTTAAAGCAGCAAGGTTATGGCCACGGCCATGTTACCATTGATAACTCCGATTGGTACATTGATTCTCGCTTGCGCAAACGTTTAACCGAAAATCCTCAAGCGGACTTGAATGGATTCAAAGAATTTTACCTTAACCATATTTATGAAAAAGCCATGTATTACGATTCAATGGCTACGGCTTTAACCAATCGTAAAATTGCCCATAGTTTATTGTTGCACCACAATTTGGTGGCAGGTTTATTTCTTGATGATTTAATTGCTCATTTTAAATCAAAAGGATGGAAGGTAATTGATGGACAAGAAGCCTTAATGGACCCAATTTATAGAGTGCTTCCCAAAATTAACCCCGCAGGAGAAAGTGTGGTTTGGGGAATGGCTAAACAAACCGGTAAATACGATCAACAACTGCGTTACCCGGCCGAGGGAGATCAATACGAAAAGGCAGTGATGGATGCATTAGGGCTTTAATTGTTGCTGCACCCTAATCTTTTTTTTAGCATATTTGTTACTTGGTTGTGACTTTATCATTAAGGAAAATACTCACTTTGTCTTTGCTACCGGTTTTATTACTGGTGGCTTTTTTAAATTTACATTGTGGTGAGCAATCATCCCAAAACCAAAGTCCGTATTTAAACCACCATGATTCGGTAAAATATGTAGGCATGGACCAATGCCGGGCTTGCCATAATCAAATTTATGAAACCTTTATCCAAACCGGAATGGGTCAATCATTTGATCATGCCACACGTAAAAAATCAGCAGCAATTTTTGGTAAACACCAAGTGGTGTATGATAAATATGCCGACTTTTATTATCATCCGTATTGGCAAAACGATACCATGTACATCATGGAGTTTCGCTTGCAGGGCAAAGATACCATACACAAACGTATTGAGCGGGTTGATTATATCATAGGAAGTGGACAACATACCAACTCGCACCTCACCAACATTAATGGCTTTATTTACCAATTGCCGTTAACATGGTATGCCCAAAAACAAAAATGGGATTTACCTCCCGGTTTTGAAGATGGAAAAAATGTACGATTCAGCCGTGCCATTGGTATTGAATGTATGAGTTGTCATAATGCCATTCCTAAGTTTGAGGCAGGCAGCATGAATAAGTTTATCAGCATTCCAAACGGAATAGATTGCGAGCGTTGCCATGGCCCCGGTGAATTGCATGTAAAAGAAAAATTAGCAGGAAATTTAGTGGATACGGCCAATCAAATTGATTATACCATTGTAAACCCGCGCAAGTTGCCTTGGGATTTACAAATTGATTTATGCCAGCGTTGTCATTTGCAAGGTAATGCCGTATTAAAACCGGGAAAACAATTCACTGATTTCCGCCCCGGGCGAAAGCTCTCTGATTTTGTTGATATTTACATGCCAAAATACAAAGGCAAAGATGATGAGTTTATCATGGCTTCGCATGCGCAACGTTTGCAAATGAGCAAGTGTTTTGTAGAGGCAGCTAAACAACAATCACAACAAAATAACCAAGATGCAAGTTGGAAAACAGCGAATGCTTTAACGTGTATCAGTTGTCATAATCCACATGTAAGTGTAAAGGTTACAGGCACACAAATTTTTAATAAAAGCTGTAACAATTGCCACAATGTTCAAGCCAAAAATTATTGCACTGAAAAGGCTGATGTAATCACAGCCAATCAAAGCAATTGTGTAAAATGCCACATGCCGAAGTCCGGCACCATAGATATTCCGCATGTAACTGTAACCGATCATTGGATACGTGTTCCTGCACCTAAAAAAGTAAGGGATGAATTGAAGGAATTTGTAGGTATTTATTGCATAAACAATACCAACAGCAATGCAGAAACCAGAGGCAGAGCTTATCTGGGTTATGTCGAAAAATTTTCGGGCGAACGCAACGGTTTGGATAGTGCCATGCAGTATTTCAATGGATTATCGGGCAATAATATTACTGAAGCCTTGGTGCATTTATGGTATTTAAAATCTGATTACAACAACATTGTTCAAACCGCAGCAAGTTTAACACCCTCATCCGTTCAGCAAGCCTGGTTTTGTTACCGTATTGGACGAAGTTATTATATGACAGGCGATGGAAATAACGCACTAAAATGGTATGAAAGAGCGGTTGAACTAGCCCCGGAAAATTTAGATTTTATCAATGCAATGGGAAGTACATTGGTTGAAATGGAGCAGTTAACCCGAGCTGAAAAATGGTTGCAAACCTCCATTCAAAAAAATCCCAAACAGCCTGAACCACTTACCAACTATGGTTTTTTATTGGCCAAACAACAACAGTTTACTCAAGCCATGGAATATTATAACAAAGCCTTGTCACTCGACCCCGACTTTGATCAAGCTTTGTTAAATAAAGCAGCTGTATTGAATTTGATGGGTAAAAAGCAGGATGCCATCCGCTTGTTGCAACAAATCATCAAACGCAATCCGCAAAATACCATGGTAAAACAACTGCTGCAACAGTTGCAAGCCATTTAGAAATCAATTTCAAATTCCGTATGTTCGTTGTTGAACATGGCAAAAAAGAAAAAATCAATCTCTTCAATACTGCTCACTGTTTTGATTGTATCAGGCATTTTATTAGGTGCTGCAGGTTACAAATTGTATGAAGATGTGCTTGGCAATAACATTAACCTGGAAGAAAACGAAACAGGATATGTTTATGTGTATACCCGTTTAAATTTTGAAGAAAACATGCAAGTGATGGAATCACGCGGCATGCTTAATAATACGGCTTCATTAAAACGATTGCTGAGCTTAACTGGTTATGCCGATTTAATTAAACCCGGAAAATACAAGGTGCATAAAGGCATGAATAATTTAGCGCTTATGCGAATGCTGGTTGGTGGTACTCAGGTTCCGTTTGATGTGGTGTTTAAACAAGCCAACCGCAAAGAGGATTTGATTCGTTTTTTTTCTACCCAATTGGAATGCGATAGCAATGAGTTGTATGCCATGTTTGTTGACGCTAGTTTTTGTGCCAAACTTGGTTTTGATACTGCCAACATGGTTTCTATGTTCATTCCGAATACCTATAATTTTTATTGGAATACTTCGGCTGATGAATTAATGGAACGATTTAAAATTGAATATGATAAGTTTTGGAATGATGCCAGAAAGCAAAAGGCCGAACAACTTGGCTTAACTCCTTTACAAGTAAGTGTATTGGCATCTATTGTACAGAAAGAAACGTATCAAAAAAATGAAATGAGTACAGTAGCCGGGGTATATCTTAATCGATTAAAACGCGGAATGCCCTTGCAAGCCGATCCAACGCTGTTATTTATTGCCAATAATCCTCAAATAAAAAGGGTGGGTGGTAAACTGTTGGAGTTAGAATCGCCTTATAACACCTACAAATACAAAGGCTTACCGCCCGGCCCCATTTGTATGCCGAATTCTTTTACCATTGATGCCGTTTTAAGTACAAAACCTCACAGCTATTTATATTTTTGTGCACGTGAAGATTTAAGCGGTTACCATAACTTCGCTGCCTCGTTTTTACAGCATCAACGTAATGCAGCCAGGTATCAACGCATGTTAAATCAAAAAGGAATTAAATAAATAGAACCGGTTTTGTATGAAAAAACACATTGAATTTTTTGCCCGTTACTTAGGCTTTTGGCTGCTTTTATTTATGATCATGCGGGCCATGTTCATTTTATTTAATGGAAAAACCGCATCACAATTACCCTTTGCAGAATTGTTGTTGTCTTTTATTTATGGATTAAGGTTAGACTTATCCATGTCGGCATACTTAACGGTAGTGCCTGTTTTTTTATGGTTTTTAGCCTTACTGGGCGGTGCACAAATCATGAGCTATGTGCTGAAATTTTACAACGTAATCGTCATTATTGCAGTGGTATCACTTTGTTTAATTGATGCAGAACTATACAGCTACTGGGGACAAAAACTGAATGCATATGCTTCTTCATTTGCCAAGTTCCCTAAAGAAATGTTGAGCTTTTCATCAGGCGTATCATGGGGTAAGCTTATCTTTTTTATTACCTTATTTTCCTTTTTGGTAAAGATTACATACGATAATGTGGTAGGTAATTTTTTACAAACCATTGCCCATGATATCACTTGGGTGCAACGTTTATCCTTTTTGCCTGTTTTTACTGCTTTGTTGTTTTTAATGATTCGTGGCAATATTGGTATGTCGCCCATCAACCAAAGTTTTGTGTACTACAGCGATAAACCATTTTTAAATCATGCTGCTGTAAATACAACTTGGAATTTTTTGGCCTCATGGTTAGATAATACACAAAACGAAACTACTAATCCTTATGCATTATTAAATGATGATGAAGCAAAAGTATTAGTGCAAAACATACAACAACAACATCGTAATAGTCCTGCATTTTCCTTTTCTTCATCAACCCAACCCAATGTTTTATTTATTGTAGTAGAGGGTTGGTCGGCTGATGTAGTGGCTTATACAGGTGGCGAAGCCGATATCACACCTCAACTTAATCAAACCATTGAAAAAGGCTTGGCGTACACCCATTTTTATGCCAACGGTAACCGCACCGATAAAGGTTTGGCTGCTATCTTAAGCGGTGAGCCTGCACTTGCAAAAAGTTCTATCATTAACAAATTGCAAAAGTTTAACTCACTTCCGGCCTTGCCTTCTTTGTTTAGGAGTAAAGGTTATTCAACGGCAATGGTGTATGGAGGAGAGTCGGAGTTTGCCAACATGAAAGCCTATTGGATGAGCAGTGGTTTTGAACGCATTGTTGATATACATGATTTTAATAAAACCGTTTTGCCTGAAAGTTGGGGCGTGCATGATGATGAAATGTACAACAAATTATTGCAAGAATTAAATGGCTTTAAACAGCCATTTTTTGTTTCTGCCCTTACCTTAAGCAGTCACGAACCTTACCACGTTCCTTTCAAAGGAAAATATACCGGAGAAGATGAAGCTGATAAATACCGCAATGCGGTGCAATATGCCGATGATTGTTTGGGAAAATTTTTTCAAGCTGTTCAAGCACAACCTTGGTACAACAACACACTCATTTTTATTTTATCCGATCACGGACATTATCAACCCAAATCGCGCAATGCTTTTGAACCTGCTCGTTTTCATATTCCGTTTGCGGTTACCGGTGGGGCATTATTACCTGAGTTAAGAGGAAAAAAAATCACTCGATTCGCTCAACAAACCGATTTAGCTTATACCTTGGCCCAACAACTTCAATTGCCCAACAATCCTTTTCAATGGGGCACATCATTGTTAGATACCGCACAAGGCGGCTTTGCCGTTTACACGTTTGATGATGGAGCCGGTTTGGTTTCACCGCATGGCAACACCGTTTATGATTACAACGCCAAGCGCACCATTCAGGTTGATTCCTCATCAAACCCTAATGCATTAAAAACTTTACAAGCCTATCAACAGTTGTATTACCAACAGTATTTAAATCGTTAATGAGTTCAACACGTTTAGGCCCGCTGCAAAACAAAGAATTCCAATTCTTTTTACTTACCCGGGTAAGCTTAACCATAGCTTTGCAAATACAGGCCGTAATTGCAGGTTGGCATATTTATAAACTCACACAAGATCCCTT
>JBKDBG010000047.1:0-3262 GCA_046314755.1 Bacteroidota bacterium
CAATACATGGGTGATTAAGTTGCCCTCGGTAGTGATTTCATAAATGTGTAAGGGTGCACCATCATAAAAATGCCAACACTCATCAGAAGCGATACGATGAAAAGCGCTGAATTGGCCATACTTCAATAAGAAATAAATGGAAGTGGCTGCGTGACGTGAGCCCTTGAATGTTTCGGGTAAAATAATTTGAGGAAGAAGCAATTCAGCACGATAAGTTTCTTTGAATGCTCCTCCCTCAACGTGGCTGTTTAGGCCTAATATTTTAATGTAATCGTCAGCAGATAGCATAAGACTAATTAATGCTGGTGATCAGGACCAAACACTTCAGCCCTATGTCCAAAGTGATGTGCAAATTCTCTGATTTCATCCGCTAATTCTTTGTTATTGGTTGCCCGCTCGTAGGTATCTCCTAAGGTAGCCAAGGTTTGAAACAAAAATAAATTCATCTCATCCACCTTCATCTCGGTTGTCCACAAATCAATGCGCAATGCATTTTGTTGTAATCCGTCCCACAAACTCAATAACAAAGCTTTTGCCTCTTGTTTGCCTTGTTCATCGGCATCTTCTGCCTCCCAATTAATGGTTAACGGCAAATTGTCTTTATCTAAAGCAATATCGAAAACAATTTTCGATTTTTTTGAAATTTCGTTGTTACTCATAGCTGTTATAAAAAGTATGCGAATATATAAATTATTGCAAGGGGATAATTGTTCATGCCGCTTTATTGCCTCATAAGAAAAAGATATAGTCAAGGGTGGATTGGAGCAAATGGCTTAGGGTGAACGAAACAATTATTACCTAGCTCATTCGTCATTGTAGTTTATCGTTTAATGATTTCAAAAAATCACGCACCTCCATCAACTTTGCCACCACATCAGAATTGTTTTTCAAGCGTTTTTCTTTTTTCATGGCTTCCTTTGCACCATCTAAAGTATATCCTTTTGTTTTCACCAAATAATGAATGTGCTTGATAATCGCAATATCATTTTGGTTATATTTTCGTGTGCCTTTGCTTGTTTTAAAAGGCTTTATCACATCAAACTCTTTCTCCCAGAAACGAATTAAAGAAGGTGCTTCCCCAATCATTTCGGCTACATCTCCAATGGTGAAAAATTTTTTGGATATTTCTTCTGACATGGTGTTTGAACAAAATTCACTCAACTAAAAAATTGACTCAAAGCATGAAGCCCTAGTCAAACGATTGTGTAGGTCTTTCGGCAATTTGTCTGATGGCTGCGTAATCGCTTTCGGTTAAGTCGTTAAAGAAATAATTAATCGGATTTATTTTTTTACCGTTGCGTATTACCTCATAATGCAAATGCGGACCCGATGATAATCCCGTATTGCCCACATAGCCGATTAATTGGCCGCGTTTTACTTTTTCACCAACCCTTACCTTTAACCTAAACATATGGGCATATAATGATTTATAACCGAACCCGTGATCAATCACCACATGGTTTCCATAACCACTACCTCCATCATCACCGGCCGGCACTACTCTTCCGTTTCCGGTTGCATAAATTGGTGTTCCGGTTGGTGCAGTAAAATCAATACCCGCATGCATTTTATAAGTTTTGTAAATGGGATGCATGCGGTAACCAAAACCCGATGCCATGCGTCTTAAATTTTTATTAGATATGGGTTGAATGGCAGGGATAGAGGCTAAAAATTCGGTTTTATTCTCGGCTAATTTGGCAAGTTGAGTCATGGATTGTAATTGCACGCCAACCTGGTTGCTCAATGCATCAATCCTTGTGCGCAAAGCAACTATACCACTATTGCTTTCAAAGCCCTCCAAATCTTTATAATCATTTATGGATGATTTTACACTGTTGTAATCAATGGGGTCGGCCTCAAAAATGGCCCGGTAAATGTTTTGATCACGATCTTTAAGTTCTTCCAATTGTTTGGCCAATTGATCCACCTTTTTGTTCATTAAACGTGTTTGCAACTCATAATTTTCAAGTTCACGCTTTAATATTTTTTCTTTGGGTGAATCAATGTAGTAGTATGCAATAAGCATTAAACTGGCTCCGGCAACTATACTGGCACTTAAAAATCCGAATATGCGCAACACCACGGAACGAACGCTTACACGAACTTTCTCAAAATCGAGGCTATGTGGATTGTAAAAGTATTTTATTTTTGCCATCCTAAAAACAAGATAAGTGCCGTAATATGCACCTGTTTTGATTGTTTAGTAATGGCTCAAAAATAACCATTACCTGATAAATTACTCAATAAATAAAATAAGTAGCTGATAGCAAGATACATGACAAGCGCAGAAATCAGACAAAAGTTCCTCGACTTTTTCGCATCGAAAGGCCACACCATTGTGCCTTCGGCCCCTATTGTGGTTAAAAACGACCCCACTTTAATGTTTACCAATGCAGGCATGAACCAATTTAAAGATTGGTTTTTAGGCAACGAAACTCCTAAATACAAACGTGTGGCCGATACCCAAAAATGTTTGCGTGTTAGCGGTAAGCATAATGATTTGGAAGAAGTAGGTGTAGATACCTACCACCACACCATGTTTGAAATGTTGGGCAACTGGAGCTTTGGCGATTATTTTAAAACCGAAGCCATTGAATGGGCGTGGGAACTATTAACCAAAGAATACGGATTGGATAAAGACCGTTTGTATGTAACGTATTTTGAAGGTGATGAAAAAGAAGGACTAGCTCCCGATTTGGATGCCTTAAACGAATGGAAAAAATGGATTGCCGAGGATCGCATCTTAAAAGGAAACAAAAAAGATAACTTCTGGGAAATGGGCGATACCGGCCCATGCGGACCTTGCTCTGAAATTCATATTGATTTGCGCAGTGAGGAAGAGCGTAAAAAAGTCGATGGAAAAACGCTGGTAAATAATGACCATCCACAAGTAATTGAAATTTGGAACAATGTATTTATGGAGTTTAACCGCAAAGCCGATGGCTCATTGGAAAAACTTCCTGCACAACATGTAGATACCGGAATGGGCTTTGAGCGTTTGGTGCGTGCCATTGAAGGCAAATCATCAAACTATGATACCGATGTGTTTGTGCCTACCATTAAATTTATTGAACAACACTCCGGCATTGCTTACGGCTTTAGTGATAGCAAACAAGATATTGCCATGCGTGTATTGGCTGATCATATTCGTGCCATTAGTTTTGCCATTGCCGATGGACAATTGCCAAGCAATAACGGAGCAGGTTATGTAATACGCAGAATTTTGCGCAGAGCGGTGCGTTACCAATACCAGTTTTTAAAT
>JBKDBG010000048.1:0-42639 GCA_046314755.1 Bacteroidota bacterium
ACCAACAGGATACGTTGGACCAAAGGTTAATTTTCCCGGACGAACAATAGCTTGGTTCCAGCTTAAATACGTGGTATCAAAACGAGGAATGTTCGGATACACATCCGTATCTTTTGCAGTGACAGTAAAACATAAGTTCTCTCCGGCACAAACCGTATGGTTCACTTTGGGTCGACCAAAGGCTAAAGATGGATTGGTAGCCAGCCTTGGCGGATTATTGTTCGGACAGGAGACGACATAAATCTGTAAGTCACGCTGCGTAATACCTGCAAGCACCGGATTGCCATTATTATCGTACGTCCATTGTTTAATAAACACATTTAAATCACCATAAATTAAATTGGTGGTATTGTTCACCGGATTGAAACTGATATCACCGTTAACAGAATCAATAATAACATAAGGGCCATTAGGCTGAGGATAGTTGATGTGCGGTACCGCTGTTGAGTTTAAAGGAAAAGGATACACAGCACTAAAGGGCGCTTGAAAAACAACCGGACCACCGCCCTGTTGCAATGCGGGACCAATTTCATAGGTAAGGGAATCATTATCCGGATCAACAGCACCCATGTTAAAAATATATTCTTGACCTGAACATACAACTGCTACAGGTTCGTTTTTCATTTTCGGTGAATTATTAATACAAGGCGTACCCGAACGATTAAAAATATTAATGGTAGCTTGAATACGGAACGTTTGATTCACCGAACCTTGCAAATTAGTAATGCCTGCATTTCTATTTCCGGTCTCATAATAAACATCCCAAAACGCACATGTATTTGGAGTGTTTAATGTTGGAAGATTCATATTCAGTATTCCTTGAAAAACCCATTTTTCAACGGAAGGATTGTAAGGACCGGGGGTTACTGTACCCAAGTTGGTACATCCATTTTTAGCAATATTGCCACATATAGCAATATTTGCTTTACCAATATCTTCAACCAATTGCAAAGTTAAATTTGCATTCACCACATTGGGCGTTGCAACACAACCCGGAGGATTTAAGGTAGGATTTGGACGAGCCACTAAACCGGGAGTTAATGCACTTCCCAATACTGGTTGAGAATAACAAGAGGCACAACCTCCGCAATCTCGATAAAGGGTTAAGGTAACTCTCCATGTTCTTGTACCGATACATTCGTATTCAATATCACCACCCACAAAATGAGTTGCGGATGCAGAAGTAATAAGTGTACCCAGTACAATTACCAGGAACCATTTTTTAAGATCTAGTAAAATTAAAGTTTTCATAGGCTTAGGCTTTTAGGTTTACACCGAGTTTGATAGTTCAAAACTACTTTGGTGTTTACTAAATATTTTCCTAAACCCTTGTCGGACGTGCGTTTTTAAGAATCTGTTTGGTTAATTTTTTCTTACTGCATTTTATCTGCGCATCAATTTGAATCCGATTTCTCGTCCATAACCACGCATCATGGCAAGATTAATCCAGAAGAAAGCAAACTGCTCCATCAATTGAAATTTATCATTTCCGCCTACATCATAACAAGTTTCAAATCCGGCATCAATAGCTAATTGGTGCACCAATTTTTTAGCAGGCTCATCATCACCTGCCATAAACATATCAATTGCCATGGTTTGATACATGGTGTTTTTCATGTTATTAAATCCGGTGGTATTAAAGCATTTTATCACTAGTTTAGTTTGGGTATGTGCAAGAATAGCTTCTGCTGTGTTACTAAAACCTTCAGGACCTCTGCCCATAACAACGTTCATGGCATCAATAATTATTTTTCCATCTGTGTTTCCTAATGCTTTAGTAACCTCTATTACTAATGGAGCAGGTACGGCCATCAAAATAACATCCGCTTGTTGAACGGCATCAATAATGGGTAAAGCTTGTATACCTTTTATCTCAAGCAGATGTTTACCTTTAAAATCATTTACGTTACGCACACCCAACATAATTTGATGTCCTGCTTGTACCCACTTTTCTGCTAATGCAGCACCAACATTTCCGGTGCCAATAATTGCAATGTTATATTTCATAATGCGTTGATGAATTGATAATTTAATTGAATGTTTGTACGGAGTAGTTTAGAGACCGGACAATTTAATTTTGCATCATTTACCACCTCTTCAAATTCAGCCTCACTTATCCCCATCACAGTAGCATTTAAGTGTAATGTTGATGATTGAACAACTCCATTTTCTAAAAATACATCACAGGTAGTTTCAAGATTGATTGGAGTGTATCCTTTTGCTCCCAAGTTGAAACACAACTTCATGGTAAAACAGCCTGCATGAGCAGCTGCAATTAATTCTTCGGGATTGGTACCAACTCCATTTTCAAAACGTGAATAAAATGAATATTGTGTTTGATTTAATACGGTACTTTGTGTGGTGAGATGGCCTTTGCCTTCCTTCCCGCTTCCTTGCCAAACGGCAGTTGCATTTCGTTTCATAAGTGGTTGTTTTTGAATACAAAATTTATGATTTAAAAGCGGAAATGTAAATTATGGATACTTACTTTTTAGAAAGTATTGCAAAAGTAGGGCACCTCAGGCGTGTTTATGCATAAAAAAAGGCTGTCAGAAATTGACAGCCTTTTTCAAAAAATAAGATATGTCTTAAATGGCATCGTTAAAATCAGGAACGATTTTACCAATACGTTTTAATATTCTAATGTGAGAACGAAGCGCGCTAAAAAAGGACTCATTTTCGTGATAAGGCAAATTAAATTCTTTAGCCGTTTGTTGCACGATTGTTGAAATTGCCGGATAATGGATGTGCGAAATTTTTGGAAACAAATGATGTTCAATCTGAAAATTCAAACCACCAACATACCAAGATAACCACTTGTTCTTTTTAGAGAAGTTAACGGTAGTTTGTAATTGATGTATTGCCCATTCATTCTCAATCACACCTTCTTCATTCGGCAATGGAAACTCTGTGCCTTCAACGGTATGTGCCAATTGAAATACAGTTGTTAAAATGTTACCGGCCACAAAGTGCATCAATAAAAAGCCAGATAATACTTGTAGAAAAGGCATATCCCAAACTAAAACAGGTAAGCCCCAAACTATTCCCAAATACCCTACTTTAACAGCAACGATTTTCCAAAATACAATTACATTTTCTTTGCGTGAACGGTTATTTACACCTTCACGGATAAACTGGAAGAATTGAGCGAAGTCTTTTACAAAAACCCAATTTAACGTAATCAAACCATAAAAGAAAAAAGCATAAATCCACTGAAACCTGTGAATGAAACTTACTTTGTAATGAGGAGAGAATTTTAATATACCTCTGTCTCCAATATCATCATCTGCATGGGTAACATTGGTAAAGGTATGATGAAGCACATTGTGTTGTAAACGCCAATTTAAAATTGAACCGCCACACATGTTCAGTGTAAAACTCATCAAGGCGTTTACTTTTTGACTTTGTGAATAAGAGCCGTGATTTGCATCATGCATCACACTCATACCCACTCCGGCCATAGCAAGACCCATTACAAACCATAAAATTAAGCTCCACGGGAACGTAATAAATGGTAATGCGAAAAAGGGTAACACGTAGAAGCTAATCAATACAACTGATTTAATAATCATTTGTCGATTGGCATAACGATGAATGTTGTGTTGGGTGAAATACTCATCTACACGTTTACGAAGTGTAGTGTAAAATTTGTTGCCATTAACAGACTTAAACTTTAAATGGCTTTTGTTTTCTTGATATTGCAATTTGGTATTTTAATTAATAACTCTAGCAAATTAGTTTAATTATTTGGTGTTTGCAAGTTAAGTTTTGTCATACATTTTAAATGGGTTAAATAGAAGATAAACAGCATGATATTTAAAAGGCGATACAAATTTGTACAGGTTGAACAAGAAATCGGATTAACAATAACAGCCTGTAAAATAATATACCAACGCTGCCACTGTGCATCCCACCAAATGGTAACCACCATCAATTAAATACACATTGATTGGTTTTTGTAGATAAATAAAACTCATACTCATGGAGGCAAACGCGCCTAGTCCAATTGCCCAACCCGACTTTAAGCAATGCATCAACATATTGGTTGGGTTAGTATTGCACACATTACCGCACGAAGCTGCGCATACCCAACAAACTAAAGCACTTAGCAATAATCCACACATAAATGAAAGTGCAAAGAGATTACCCATATTTACGTTTTTACGCGCCTCCGGATCTATTTGAATTCCATGGCCTTTAGCCCAACTTGAACCTAGTGAAATGGGTGAATACCAAATGGCACCTAAAACAAAGTATAAAGTTCCGGCAAGTAGCACTTGCCACCAGCAATTCATAATTGTATTCATAAGAGTAGGTTTTAGTGAAACTCAAATTTAATGGCTTTAAAGGGCATCACACATTAAAATTTGATACTATAGTTAACCCTGTAAGATTTACATTCTTTTGAGGAAAATTGAGGTGATTAGTTTAAACTAATTCCGGCAGCTACATGTTTCCAAATAGTTGCTGTGCTGTTCGATTTAGAAAGTAAAAACTTTTGTTCTGCCAATTTAGTTAACTCCTCCTCGGCTTGCTCCTTGGAGATATCCATTAAAAACGAATATTCGAATGCGGTTAAACTTGGAAACAATTTAAATAATTCATAAGAATCGCGTTTGCGTTCATCTTTTATGGCTAATGGATATAAATCGCAAATGGCCTTTTCCAATGCGCTAAATTCTTGATAACCTTTTAAAATAATCTCCTCACCCAAATCATTGGAAAAGATAAAGGTTGGAAGCACCTGAACATTAAGTTTAGTGGCCAAATCTAAATCCTCTTCAAATTTATAAACCGCCAGTTTACCGATATCGTCAATAAAAACCTCTTTATTCAATCCAACTTCTTTGGCAACAAGTATGAGCAATTCTAAATCAGTAATATTTTTACTTTCAACAAACAGCAATTCCTTAATTCTACGGTGAAAATGGTAAGCTTTTACCTTACTTTGCAATTGCGCAGCTTTAATAGCTATTGATGGAGGAAAAGATGAGGCCAAAGGAGAGTTTAACCAAACATCGGGCGAAATAGGCATTGGATGTAACTCCGACATTTCTTTCCAGTGTTGTGCAGCATCACTTGGCTTTTTTATTTTATTACCATTGTATCGCTCCCAACTTGGAAGCAACCCTCCCATATAATATTTAATTTCAAAATATTGTCCATACTCCAAAGCTAATTTCCGCAACTGTGGTTGTACTAACCAGCATGTGGAACAAACAGGATCGGTAAAGTATAATATTTCAATCTTAGGCTTTTTAACGGTAATTACTTTCTCTCTTGTTTTTGAAATCAAAGGCAAAACAATTCCGGCATTTGTTCCCAACAAAAATTTTGCTTTGATATCTCTACCAAGTTGAATATGCTCTTTTAACAATCCTGCCCTTTTATTATAAAACAAATCACCTACTTCATTCAATGGTGTTTTGTTTAAAAACAAGTTGGCAATAAGATGTGCATCAACCAAGGCGTTTGTTGTGCCTGCGCTAGTGAATGGAAGAGCTAAATGAGCCGCATCACCAATTAAAAATATATTGTTCTTGGAAAAGGATGGCAACAAATCAAAGTCGGTTGAGCGCCATATGTAATTACTCGAAAAGTCATTACTATTTAGCACTTGTTTCACTTCATCAGGAAATAATTCCATCATTTGATAACAATGATTTTTGAGCTTTTCCGGAGTATCCGGAGTATCTGTTTCCATGCTTACATCATACTGAATAAACCACACCAACTCATCACTCGAACATGGAATCACGCCAAACGCAATGCCATTATTTTTACATAAATATTTGGTGAATCTGTTCTGAAATTGATTAACCAAATCCTTGTTTTTAACCAGGCCCACCACCTCTTTCACTTCAACAGGCGTAAAATTAACGGTACCGATTATTTCATTTCTTACTTTAGAATGAGAGCCATCCGCACCAATAAATATATCGCCATATTCCACTTCTCCATTCGTAAATACCGCTGCAGTTGCTACTTCATTTTGATAAATAAAGTGGGAAAATTCTCTACCATATTTAATGTTTTGCGGGTGTATAAATGAAATCAAATATTTAATTACATCTACCCTTTTCATACAAATCCACGAATCGAGTTCGGTTACTTGTATTTCGGAATCATCCGCATCTTTAAGAATAATCTTATCAATAATCTGACCCGGTATGTCGTAATCAGGATTGTATTTGGACAATACGTTTAAGATATGCATGGCATCAGGGTGCATTAAAAATGCATGACCCTTGTTGCTTAAACTGTCATTTCTTTCGCAGATACACACTTCCCAATCGTTGTTTTGTAAAATTGTACCCAGCGTTAATCCTGCTATTCCACTTCCAATAATCACTACTTTCATAACACATTCAACACTTTATTCATTCGAACAAAACTTTCTTCTAATATTTCTTTTGAGGTAGCAAAGCTTATCCTAATATGACCATCGGCCCTCGATCCAAACCATTGTGATAAACCGGGAACAACAGCAACTCTTGCTTGTTCTAAAAGCAATGTTTGCATTTGTTGAGAAGTGTAACCTGTTTGGGTAATGTTTGGAAAAACCAGATAACAACCTTGCGGAGCGAAGCAGCTAAATCCATTTAACTTATTGAGTTCATCAACACAAAAATTTCGCATAGCGGTTAGATGCTCAACAAAAGATGTCAACCAATTTTGGCAATCGTTAAGCGCAGTACTAGCAGCAACTTGAGCCAACACATTACATCCGTGTATGGTTGATTGATGTCCTGATTTTTCTAATAAAGTTTGATATAAATCTTGATTTGGAGCAATGATGGCACCAACGCGTAATCCTGCTAATCCGTAAGATTTACTGTAACCGGTAACCAATATGGTTTTATTTCTGATTTCTTCGGAAACAGAAGCAATACTCACATACTCGCTCGGTTTAAAAACAATATCACTCCAAATTTCATCCGACAAAATCATGATGTTATGCTTCACTGCTAATTGACCAATACGCAGTAATTCATGAGCTTTAAACACTTTTCCTGTTGGGTTAAGCGGATTGCATAAACACAACATTTTGGTTTTTGGCGTAATAAGCCTTTCGAGTAATTCGTAATCTATTTCCAACTCCGGATTGGCAGGCACCGGAAATGTAACCGCATTGGCATGATTAGCCTCTACAGAGTATTTAAATAAAAAATCAACAGGATTAAATACAATGGCTTCATCGCCCGGATTTAAAAAGGTTTTACACACGGTGTAAATACCAAATGCTGCACTATCTACCGCTAAAACACAATCAGGTTGAACAGGTATATTTCGTTTGGTGATATGAAAGTTGGCAACAGCTTCTTTAAAAAAATGATACCCCTCCGCAGGAGCATACGAAAAATATCTGTCTTGGGCATATTTAGCAATCGCTTCTGCAATTTGAGGCGCACACGGAAAATCAGGATCAGCAGCAGTTAGCGGAATAACATCCTTTTCAACAGCAGCCCAACGTAAATTAAAAGCCCTGCTTTTTAATAAATCAAAATTAATCTCAGCGTTCGTGAACATAGTAATATCCAATTGATTATTGATTTAATCAATGCTTAATACTTGTCACAAGGGGGTATGTAAGTACGTATATTTTAATCTATGGTTTATGAATTTCAACAACAAACCGATTAAATTAATACTTTATTAATCTCTAAAATACGGCCTTATTTTAAGCAGAGAAATTTTAAAAAAGACTTACTTTAAGGTAAAGTTGAATGGTGAATTACCAAAAATATCGTTGAAATAATTTGAGTTATGGCAAAATATAAATTTGTGTTATATCAAATTTTTTAAACTTTTCTGTTGAATCACCTCGAATACTAAGGCTTGCTGTAAAATTCATGAACACCCTGTTTGCTTTCTATGCAGGAATTTTAATGTATTGTTTCAGATGAAGTAATCAATTTTTTAAAAACAACTAACTATAAATCACCCCGAACATTTCTTTGAGTTTTCCTTTTAAAACTTCTTTATACCACACGCACATAGTCTACAGCAGCAAATGAATTATTTACCAATGCAAAACTTACTAAAGATATTGGCCAATAAATCATCGGTGGTTACTTCACCAGTAATTTCGCCTAAATGAAACAAGGCTCTGCGAATATCAAAAGCAATTAAATCACCACTGATGCCCATTTCAATACCATTGAGTACTTGTGTTAAACTATCTGCTGCTTGCTTTAATGCTTCAAAATGGCGCAGGTTGGTAATGATAACATCATTTTTTACTTCATCTGTTCTAACAGCCTCAATTAAACGTTGCTTTAAAGTTTGTACACCTGCCAATGTTTTTGCCGAAAGTTGAATAATGGACAACGCGGCCGACAATTGAATTTGTTGTGCGGCCAAATCGGTTTTATTGGCTACAGGAATAATGATGGCATTTAAATCGGCAAAGGTTTTGAGTTCGTTTTCTAACTCGTCAGCCGTAGTGTTGCTGGCATCAAACACATAGATTACAATGCTTGCTTTTTGAATTTTTTCAAACGTACGCTCAATTCCTTTTTCTTCAATTACATCGGCTGCATGTTCTCGAATTCCTGCTGTATCAATTAACCTGAAGGTAATACCATCTAATACAAAAGCTTCTTCAATGGTATCACGCGTGGTGCCTGCAATATCACTTACAATGGCACGTTCCTCATTAATCAATGCATTTAACAAAGTTGATTTCCCTGCATTGGGCTTACCTGCGATAACCGTTGGAATTCCGTTTTTTATGGCATTCCCGTATTTAAATGATTCGGTTAAACTGTTGATGAGGGTTAAAATATCGGCAACCAATTGAATGAGTTCCGTGCGTTTGGCAAACTCCACATCCTCTTCGGCAAAATCAAGTTCCAATTCAATTAACGAAGCAAAATTGATAAGTCGTTCGCGCATTTGATTGATTTGCGCACTAAACCCACCGCGCATTTGGTTCATGGCCATTTTGTGGCTTTCATCACTGTCGCTGGCAATTAAATCAGCCACCGCCTCAGCCTGACTTAAATCTAATTTTTTATTTAAAAAGGCACGTAAAGTAAACTCACCGGGTTGAGCAACTCTGCAACCTTGCTGTACCAAAAGTTGCAAAATTTGTTGTTGAATATAAGGTGAACCATGGCAACTTAACTCCACCGTATTTTCTCCTGTGTATGATTTAGGTGCAATGAATAAGGAAGCCAATACTTCATCAATAATTTGATTGCCAATTACGATTTTTCCAAAGTGAATGGTATGCGTGGCTTGTTGGGTTAAATCTTTTCCTTTAAAAATAGTATTTACCAAACTAATGGCTTGGGCACCGCTTACGCGTATCACACCAATGGCGCTAACCGCAGGAGCTGTGGCCAATGCACAGATGGTATCGTTTAAATTTTGCTTAACGTAATAACTCACGCAAGCAAAAGTAAATAAATAACCCAACAGCGCCAATGCATTGTAAATAATGTTCAAACTATCTTTTTGCATCTTTTAAGAAAAACATAGCCACAGGTTATATTCGGTATAAGAACACATTTAGTTGATAAAGTCAACTATATTTGCCCCATGAAAAAATTAAAAGGCATTGGTGAGGACAGTTTAAAATCGCCCCGGGTTCCCATGGGCATTAAACTGCATTTACTCGCTAAAACTTACTATGCCTTATTAAGCCAACATTTAAAAGAGGTTGAACCCGACCGATATTTTTACATCTTGAGTATTATTTGCAGTCACGAAAAAATAACACAACAGTGTTTGGCTAATTTGTTGGACTTAGATAAAGCACTCGTTGCACGAATCATGAGTTATTTGTGTGAACTAAAACTGGTGAAAAGAATACCCAATCCTGAGGATAAAAGGGCGCATTTAATCATACCTACCCAAAAAGCACGTGTATTGTTGCCGGAATTAGAAGCTGCATTTAAGCTCACCAATAAACAAGCTTTAAACGGATTTAGCAGAGAAGAACAAACACAGTTTTATCAATTTATCGAACGCATTACACAAAACCTTACCCACTATAAAACACTTGATGGTTATGAATAAACAAATGAAAAAATACTTATACATTTTTATTGGGATTGCTATTGCAGGCCTGCTTATTTGGCCTAAAATAAATAAACAAGATACACAACAAGCTTCAACCGGAGCACCTAAAAAAGGAATGCCCATAAAAGTGGTTACCCAAAAAGTACAATTACAAAAAACAAGCAAACAAGTTGAGGTAACCGGCAACATTATGGCCAATGAAGAAGTGATTCTATATCCTGAAGTAGCAGGGAAAGTGGTGCAGATTTATTTTAACGAAGGTGCATCGGTAAAACAAAATGATTTGTTGGTAAAGATTAACGATGTGGAATTACAAGCCCAATTGCGTAAGGCCATTTCAACACAAAAACTAAAACAACAAAATGAACAACGTGCAAAACAGCTTTTGGATAAAGGCGGAATTAGCAATGAAGCTTACGACATTGCATTAAACGAATGGTTATCTATTCAGGCAGATGTTGATTTATTAAAAGAGCAAATTCGTAAAACCGAAATAAGGGCTCCTTTTCATGGAAAAATAGGATTGCGTAATGTAAGTGTAGGAAGTTATGTAAATCCATCAACCCGAATTGCTGCCTTACAAAACATGAACCCGATTAAAATTGAATTTGCCGTTCCTGAAAAACATGCAGCCTTTATACAAACAGGCAATACCATTCAGTTTGAAACTGTTACGAAAAAACAGTTTCAGGCACGTATTTATGCCATTGAACCCAAAGTAGATGAAGCAACACGAAATGTAGTGATGCGGGCCTTAACCAACAATGATAACGGAGCGCTTCTACCGGGAACTTTTGTGAAAATTAACTTACAATTACAACAACAAAAGGAAAGTTTTCAAATTCCAACCCAAGCAGTAGTTCCTATTTTAAAGGGGCAAAAAGTATTTGTTGTTCAAGGTGATAGTGTAATTGAACGTAAGATAAAAGTTACAGATAGAAATGATGTTAGCATAACCGTTGAAGAAGGTTTGAATAATGGAGATGAAGTAGTGGTAGAAGGCGTAATGTATTTACGTGAAGGAAGCAAAGTACAAGTGGCCAATAAAAAGTAAGCGTATGAGTTTAAGCACCACCAGTATTAATCGCCCCGTATTAGCAACCGTATTTTCTATCATCATACTGTTGTTTGGCAGCATTGCATTTAACTTTTTAGGTGTTCGTGAATATCCATCTATCGACCCGCCTGTAATTACAGTTAGAACCAACTACACCGGAGCCAATCCTGATATTATTGAATCACAAATTACCGAACCACTTGAAAAAGCCATTAACGGTATTGCCGGTATACGCTCCATTTCATCGGCCAGTAACCAAGGCAGCAGTGTAATAACAGTGGAGTTTGATTTGAGTATAGCGCTTGAAGCGGCAGCTAATGATGTACGTGATAAAGTTTCACAAGCGGTACGACAATTACCGCAAGATATTGACGGACCACCTGTAGTTGCAAAAGCAGATGCCAACTCAGATGCCATATTAACGCTAACCGTGCAAAGTACCACACGCACCCATTTGGAGGTGAATGATTATGCTGAAAATGTATTGTTAGAAAAATTTCAAACCATTCCGGGGGTGAGCACCATTCAAATTTGGGGACAAAAACGTTATGCCATGCGCATTTGGTTAGATCCCGAAAAAATGGCATCCTTAAAAGTAACACCATTGGATGTGCGACAAGCTTTGGAACGCGAGAGTATTGAGCTACCCGGAGGTAAAATTGAAGGCAACGCCACGGAGTTATCGGTAAAAACTGTAGGCCGTTTTAGTACCGAAGAAGAATTTAACAACTTGGTAATTGCCGATGCAAACAATAAAACCATTCGATTAAGTGACATCGGTTATGCTGCTTTGGGCGCAGAAAATGAGCAAACCATTTTAAAAGAAACCCGAGTACCTATGATTGGTTTAGCCTTGGTACCTCAACCGGGAGCGAATTACATTGAAATTGCAGATGAATTTTATAAACGCTACGAACAAATAAAAAAGGATGTACCTAAAGATATTAATTTGAGTGTTGCACTAGACAACACCAAGTTTATTCGCAAATCCATTACCGAGGTAGAAGAAACCTTATTCATTGCTTTCTTTTTGGTGGTAATTATTATCTACTTATTCTTCCGTGATTGGTTAATTGCCTTTCGTCCTTTAATTGATATTCCGGTATCGTTAATTGGTGCGTTTTTTATCATGTATATTTTTGGGTTCTCCATTAATATACTTACCCTGTTAGCCATTGTATTGGCCACAGGTTTGGTAGTTGATGATGGCATTGTAGTGACTGAAAATATTTTCAAAAAAATTGAACAGGGTATGTCGCCACGTGAAGCGGCTATTAAAGGTTCCAATGAAATTTACTTTGCAGTAATCTCCACTTCCATCACCTTAGCTGTTGTGTTTTTACCCATTATTTTTTTACAGGGTTTTGTAGGACGATTGTTTAGAGAGTTTGGTGTAGTGGTAGCCGGTGCTGTGTTAATTTCTGCTTTTGTTTCCTTAACACTTACACCCATGTTAAATGTAAAACTGCAACGCAAAAACAACAAGCATAGTAAATTTTACGAACTCACCGAGCCCTTCTTCGTTCGACTCAACCAAGCCTATGAAAATTCACTTCGGAAATTTATGCGCAACAGGTGGTGGGGTGTGGCTATTGTATTGTTATCATTAGGTTTGATTTTTATAGTAGGCAGTCAACTGCAATCTGAATTAGCGCCCTTGGAAGATAGAAGTGTAATGCGCATTGCCTCTACCGGACCCGAAGGTGCTTCGTATGAATACATGGAGCATTACATGGATAAAATTGCCCAAGTGGTGATTGATTCTACACCTGAAAAACGAATTTTATTATCGGTAGTGGCGCCAGGATTTATAGGGAGTGGTGCTGTGAATACCGGGTTTACACGCATCTTTTTAACTGAACCGAATGAACGTAAACGCACCCAACAGCAAATTGCACAAATGCTGCAAAAAAACATGATGGGGATGACAGAGGCTCGTTCCTTTGTAATACAAGATCAAACCATTAGCGGAAGCGGAGGACCAAGAGCCGGTTTGCCCGTTCAATACATTTTGCAAAATCAAGACTTTAACAAACTGCAAGAGTATTTACCAAAATTTTTAGAAGAGGTTAATAGAAATTCAACTTTTCAAGGTGTAGATGTAAACTTAAAATTTAATCGTCCGGAGTTGGTGGTTGAAATTGATCGTGAACGTGCAAAAGCTTTAGGTGTGAGCATTCAACAGATTGCGCAAACACTACAATTAACATACGGTGGTGTACGTTACGGTTATTTTACCATGCGTGGTAAACAATACCAAGTAATTGGTCAAGCAGCCAGAGAAAACCGTGATGAGCCATTGGATTTAGCTTCGTTGTACGTAAGAAACAATAAAGGTGAATTAATTCAATTGGATAATGTGTTACAAATAAAAGAGCAAAGTAGTCCACCACAATTGTATCACTACAACCGATATAAATCGGCTACGGTAAGTGCAGGACTTGCTCCCGGAAAAACTATTGGTGATGGCATTAAAGAAATGGATAAAATAAAAAAGAAAGTGCTAGATGAAACCTTCACCACTGATTTAAGTGGACCATCAAGAGATTTTGCCGAAAGTTCATCAAACACTACGTTTGCTTTTGTATTTGCATTGATATTGGTGTACTTGGTTTTAGCCGCACAATTCGAAAGTTTTATCGACCCAATTATTATTATGCTAACCGTACCTTTGGCATTGGCCGGTGCGCTGATATCACTTTGGTATTTTGATCAAACTTTAAATATTTTTAGTCAAATAGGCATTATTGTGTTGTTAGGTTTGGTAACCAAAAATGGAATTTTAATTGTTGAATTCGCAAACCAAAAACGTGAAGAAGGATTTAGTAAATTGGAAGCCGTGCAAGAAGCAGCCATCTCTCGTTTACGACCTATTTTAATGACCAGTTTAGCCACCATACTAGGGGCTTTACCAATAGCATTAGCTTTGGGTGATGCAGCAACCAGCCGAATATCCTTAGGTATTGTGGTGATTGGAGGTTTGATTTTTTCAGGATTTTTAACCTTGTATGTGATTCCAGCAGTCTATAGTTATTTATCAAGAGGCGGTAAAAGAGAAAGGATTCCTACCCATGAATAAAAAATGTATTTATCTATTTATACTGTTTGTTGGATTTGGTTATCAAAACCCAATTAAAGCACAACAACTATTAACCCTACAAGAAGCTTTACGCACCGCACTTGAAAACAACTATGCCATACAAGTAGCCAAAAATGATGCAGCCATTAGTAAGAACAACAACACCGCAGGAGGTGCAGGAATGCTACCTGTAGTAAATGGAAATGTATCGCAGGATAACCAAGTAATTGATACCCGACAAAAGTTTTTAAACGGCAATGAAAACAATCGCGATGGAGCAAGAAGTAATACCTTGAATGCAGGCGTAGAATTAAATTGGACCATTTTTGACGGACTGCGCATGTTTGCTTCAAAAAGTAAACTAGATGAACTCGAAAAAATTGGCGAACTGCGCATGAAAGCGAATATTGAAAATGTATTTTTAAGAGTAACCAAAAGCTATTATGAGGTGGTGTTGAATAAACAACAACTTGAAACCGCTAAACAATCATTAATCAATAGCGAGCAACGTTTACAATTGGCAGAAGACAAATGGAAAGCCGGTAAAATTGCCAAAACAGAAATGTTAAAAGCAAAAGTGGATTTCAACAGTGATCAAGCAGCTTATTTGCGACAAGAAAACTTATACAAAAACAGCAAAGTTGTATTGAATCAGTTGTTGGGAAGGGATTTAAACACAACCTTTGAAGTGAATGACAGTTTAGCCAAATATAAATCATTTGTATTGGATGATTTGATGAATAAAGCCACTGAAAATACGGCTTTACAAGCTACCAAAAAAACTCAACAAGTTAGTTTCTTAACGGTAAAAGAAGCAGAGGCAGAACGTATGCCAACCCTTCAACTGCGAAGTGGATACAACTTAAATCGACAACAATCGGAAGCAGGGTTTTTACAATCGGCACAAAACATGGGTTTTCATTACGGAGGAGTTTTGAGTATGAATTTATTTAACGGTTTTGAAGTAAACCGAAAGATAAATATGGCACGCATTCAACTCAAATCAAACGAGTATATTTATAAGGATTCTCTTAGCAAAATACAGCAACAAATTAATCAGGCATATAATAATTATGTTTTAAGTACAGCGCTTACTAAACTTGAAATGGAGAATGTAAAAGTGGCTGAAGAAAATTATGATATTGCCAGCGAACAATATAAAGTAGGAGTAATCACTGGAATTGAACTAAGAGATGCACAGCTAAACCTCAATTTGGTAAAACTTCGTTTGCTGCAAGCACAATACGAAGCTAAATTAAATGAAACCGAACTGATGCGTTTAACAGGAGAATTATTGCAATTGCAATAAACCGGTTTTTACCTCATCAAAAGATGTTAAAGGTAATCCGCAAGTATAATCTTTACACACAAAAAACGTAGTTTGAGCTGTGCTTGATTTTTCTTTGAGTAGCGGAATAGCGGTTTGTGTGTTTGCTACTAAAATAATGGCATTCGGCAAATACAGTTTATGCAATTGAAGTAAATTTTCTTTTGCTGAATCACCACTTACCACAACTTGGTAAAACCCTTGATTAATCCATTGAAGCACTTGCATCCAATTGCTAAATCCGTTCGGGAATTTTTTAAACTTATGTTGCACACGAGCAATCATGTCTTTGGTTATTTGGTGGAATTTCGGTTCATCAAACACAAACCCAAGTATCCACAGGCACTTGGCAAACGTGCTGTTGGCTGATGGTATCACATCATCATTCACATCAATTTTTCGGGCCACCAATTGTTCATCATGTTTTGCTTTGAAATAAAACAATGCCTTCTCTTCATCATAAAAATTGGTTAATGCTATTTGTAATAACTGATGCGCGAATAGTGCATATTTTTCATTTGAAGTAGCCTCATACAACTTAATCATGGCTTCACAAGTAAGTGCATAATCTTCAGCAAAACCATGTATGCTTACCTTGCCATTTTTATAAATACGCATAAGTTCATTGTCTTGCCACAACTCATGCATGATTAGTTCAGCAGCCCTTTCCGCTGCATTCAAATAACTTTCATCATCAAAAGTTAAATAAGCATCGGTGTAGCCTTTTATCATTAAAGCATTCCATGAGGTAATCACTTTATCATCCAATCCGGGAGCAATACGCTGTTGGCGTTGCTGTAAAAGAATGGCATTGCATTTTGCAATTACTGTTTCGATTTCTTCAATGCTTCGTCCGGTTAATTTTTCTAACTCTTCATAACTTCGGGTTTTATATAAAATATTGGCATCATGTTCCCAATTTCCGTACGCATCAACACTGTAATACAAACTAAATAAAGGTTCATGCTCACCCAAAAGTTGCTGTAACTCTTTTTGTGTCCATAAATAATATTTCCCTTCCACACCTTCGCTATCTGCGTCCAATGCACTGTAAAAAGCACCTGAGGGATGAGTCAATTCACGCTGTATAAATGCTAGAGTTTGTTTTACGGTTTTTGCATACAACGCGGATGAAGTGGTTTTAAAAGCATCACAATACAAACTAACCAACTGCCCGTTATCATAAAGCATTTTTTCAAAATGAGGAACCTTCCAAAAGCTATCCGTACTGTAACGTGCAAAACCTCCCCCGGCTTGATCATAAATACCACCTTCGGCCATTTTAGTTAAGGTAATATGTACGGCATTTTTTAAATGGTTATTGTTTGAATAATGTGCTTGTTGTAAAAACAAACTCCAATTATTTGGCATAGGAAATTTTGGTGCCCAATTATAACCACCCAATTCGGTATCAAAGTTTTCACTCCAACCTGTAATTATTTCTTCAACCTCACTTGCACTAAGTAAGTTTTGTGATTCAGGAGCAGGAAAAATATCTAATTTTTTTATCCCATTGGTAAGTTGTGTAGCATATTCATAAGCCTCTTCACGTTTATGTTTCCAAAAATCGGATAATGATTTAAGTGTTCGCTCCCACTCCGCTTTAGGAAAATAAGTACCGCCATGAATGGGTCGACCATCCGGTAAAACAAAACAATTTAAGGGCCATCCGCCTCTGCCGGTTAACAACTGAACGGCATCCATATACAATTGATCTACATCCGGGCGTTCCTCGCGATCAACTTTTATGCATACAAAATGTGCATTCATTATTTCAGCTGTATCTTCCTTTTCAAAACACTCACGCTCCATTACATGGCACCAATGACAAGCCGAATAACCAATGCTTACCAACACTAATTTGTCTTCGCGTTTAGCCTTTTCAAAAGCTTCTTCACCCCACTCATACCAATCAACTGGATTATGCGCGTGTTGTAATAAATATGGACTAGCTGCGTGTATTAATCGGTTGGAGTGTGTATGTTCTGACTGCATGCTACAAAACTAACACTAGCCAAGAGAGTAAACAATGGAATAAATGAATAAAAATGCTTATTTCTTTTTGATAAAAAGTAAACCATAAAAAGAGTTTACCTGCGATTTAGAAAGCGGTTGTGCCAAATAACCATTGAGGTTTTTAACCATTAAGGTAACTTGGTATTGTGTTCCTGATTTAATCACTGTAAAATGCTCTTGGCGGTAACTATTTAAACGCTGACCGGCAAGTTGTACAAATGGCATTAAGGATAGTTGTATCTCTTCTTCCTCTATCTTAACTTCAAGCATGTTATTTTCAAGTTTTAGCACAACCTCGTTAATTCCTTTTCCTTTTACAGTTAGTGTATTTCGGTTATTAATATTTCCACACCAAAACCCATCCGAAGCAGGAACAGTAAATAATTGTTCATTCACCTCAGCATCAAAATAAGTTCTTTGATCTTCATCTTTTAAATAAGAGCGAAGGCTAACCTCTAAGTTTTCACTTTGAAGAATGCTCGCTACCGATACCATTTCATAACTGCTATCGGTTGGAAATGCTTTGGGGAAATAGGGCACCAATACCTTTGCCGAATAGTTATTAAACAAATAAGTTACAGCAGATGATATTTCACTTTCCTCCTCCTCACTCAATCCTTTGCTATGGTGAATTTGTAACAACTCTACCAACCTGTTTTGCTGACTTACTTTGGAAACATTGGCTGCACTTTGCGGACCATAAAGCGAAATAAATCCTACAATGGCCAGAGAAATAGGAATAATTTTGATGTGGTAATTCGGTTTAATAATACTGTAAACGGTAATTGCTGTTAACCATAAAGCCAACAACAACACATAATAACGCTCAACAGTAAAACCATATAAATTAATGCGGTATAAAATCGCCCAATATAATAAGCCAATCAGCGGAATAATTAATCGGAAATACCATTTCCATAATTTTTTAATCCAAGTGTGATCTTCATTATTTCGAAGCGGATATACAAGTAACATGGCTAATATACCCAATACCGAAAACACCAATATTAATATACTCACCCATCCTTTTGGCAAAGTAGCCGTGAATAGAATTTTTGTTTCGTAAGCCCATAAAATAATCAAGTAAATCAACACCAACGGAATTAATACAAATTGCGTAAACGCTCTTAAACCTTTGGGATAAGCCAATGGCAAATTCAACTCCTCATTTCGCGGCACACCGCTGAGAAAAAACAACGTATTAAAAATGCCCAAAATAACAATGATAATTTCAGGATAAATACGCTCATCTACATCAATACCAAATAAATTATCAATTGCCAATACAGCAAAGTTCAAACCTATAATTAGAGTAACACTATATATTCCTGATGTAATGATGCGGATGAATAAATTCTTATTGAAACTCCAGAACTCATCTACTTCCTTATTTTTAATAAAGAGTACAAAAGATACCAATAAATGTAGTGATACATTCAACACAAAATAACGTATACCATCAATCTCTTTTATGGAATCACCCAAACTAAAATAATACAGCGTTAATAAGGTAACTAAAACCAGATTACTCAGTACATTCCATACTTTACTCAAGCGGTAATAAGAGGCCCAAAGCGATAATGCCAAAGAGGAGGTAAGTCCCAATGCTGCGCATAAAATCAACTTCATTCGTACCGTTTCATCACCCATGTTTTCAATAGATAAAATCACATTAATGGTACCCAAGAATGCAAATAACATGGTAATGGGAAAACGGAGGAAGGTTTTAACGGCCGAACCGATTACATAATCAAATGAGGGGAGCTTCATAAATTTTTATTGTTGAACGAAATAACAAATCAATTATTTCAAAATAATACAATTAATACTTAATTCGTATGATTAAAAATTAAACCTCATGCTCGTTAAAACTTACGGAAGTGCCGTTTATGGCGTAAACGCAGTAACCATTACCATTGAAGTGAATGTATCGGATAAGGGGGTAGGCTATAGTTTAGTTGGCTTACCCGACAATGCCGTTAAAGAAGGACATCAACGCATAGAAACTGCTGTTAAAAATATTGGATTAAAAATGCCACGTTTAAGGGTGGTGATTAATATGGCTCCGGCTGATATTCGCAAAGAAGGTTCATCGTATGATGTTCCCATTGCATTGGGATATTTAGCAGGCTCCGACCAAATGAACGGTGAAGAATTAAGTAAGTATATAATCATGGGTGAGCTTGCATTAGATGGTACCTTAAAGCCTATAAAAGGCGCATTACCCATTGCTATTCAAGCACGCAAAGAGGGATTTGAAGGTTTGATTGTTCCGGTAGAAAATGCAAGAGAAGCCGCTATGGTGAATAACCTGAAAGTTTATGGTGCAGAAAACCTCAAACAAATTATTGACTTTTTTAACGGTGAAAATAGTTTAGAACAATATGTGGTTGATACACGTGCAGAGTTTGAACAGAATTTATCAAAAACTGATTTTGATTTTGCGGATGTGCGCGGGCAAGAAAACATTAAACGTGCTTTAGAAATCGCAGCTGCAGGCGGACATAATGTGATTTTAATAGGACCACCCGGAGCTGGTAAAACCATGTTGGCAAAACGGTTGCCGGGCATTCTTCCTCCGCTTACTTTGCATGAAGCACTTGAAACTACAAAAATTCATTCGGTTGCCGGACGATTACAAAAAGAAAACAGCCTAATTTACCAACGTCCGTTTAGAAGTCCACACCATACCATTAGCGATATTGCTTTGGTTGGGGGAGGAAATAATCCGCAACCCGGTGAAATTAGTTTGGCACATAACGGAGTATTGTTTTTAGATGAATTACCCGAGTTTAAACGCACCGTGCTTGAAGTGATGCGTCAACCTCTGGAAGAAAGAAGAATTACCATTTCAAGGGCAAAATTTTCCATTGAATATCCGGCAAGTTTTATGCTCATTGCTGCAATGAATCCTTGTCCTTGCGGATACTTCAATCACCCCGAAAAAGATTGCGTGTGTGCTCCCGGAACCGTGCAAAAATACTTGAGTAAAGTATCAGGGCCATTGCTGGATAGAATTGATATTCATATTGAAGTAACACCGGTTGATTTTGACCAATTGGCTGATAAGCGAAAAGCAGAACACAGCGCACAAATTAGAGAAAGAGTGATTCGAGCCCGAAACATTCAAACCGAAAGATTTAAAGAAAAAGAAGGCATGCACAACAATGCCATGATGAGCAGCACGATGGTAAGAGAAGTATGCAACATTAACCAAGTAGGACAAAACTTATTAAAAACGGCTATGAACCGTTTGCAATTATCGGCCAGGGCTTATGATAGAATTTTAAAAGTAGCACGTACCATTGCCGATTTAGATGCAAGTGAAGAGATTAAAATTGAACACTTGGCCGAAGCCATTCAATACAGAAGTTTAGACAGAGAAACTTGGGGTGGCAGTTAACAAGAATTTAGATAGATGAACAACAGATAACACAAACTAGAGAAAAGCATGCAGGATTTATTATTTGGCTTTTTATCAAAATACGTTTCACTTACAGAGGAAGAGAAGAAGGCAATTATATCATTAGATATTTTTCGCACAGTGAAAAAAGGCACTATTTTGCTCAAGGAAGGTGAACATTCTAAAGAGAGTTACTTTGTTTTAAATGGCTGTATTCGCACCTACTATGAAATAGATGGAGAGGAAAAAACAACGGCATTTTATACGGAGATGGAAGGTTTAACTCCTCATTGTGTAATCACAAAAGCAACATCAGATTATTTTGTATCTTGTGTTGAAGACTGCATTCTAATCATTTCTAATGTTGATATGGAAGTTGAAATAAACGGTAAATTTCCAAAATTTGAAACCCTCTGCCGAATATTATCTGAAGAACGCTTGGCGAAACAACAAATGGACTTTGATGCATTTAAAACCAATTCCCCGGAAGAACGATATATAAATTTATTAGAGCAGAGGCCCGACCTAATTCAACGTGTTCCACAGCATCAATTAGCAAGTTATTTAGGCATTAAACCACAATCATTAAGCAGATTAAGGGCCCGAATTTCAGGAAAAACCAACGCGTAGTTTCATTTCTTAACCTAAGTGAACGAAATATTAATTACAGCTCATCTTCTTTTGCATCATCAAATAACATCAGTTAATAAATATGCAAAAGAAAATATTATGGATTGGACTTGCCGCATGGTTGGTGAGTGCTTTACAAGCAAACGCACAATATTCAAAACAAGATAGCACATTTAAAAAGTGGTTTGTTGGCACATCATTGTTTGTAATACTGGGTAATTTCGACACAGAAAATCCACCAAATTTCGCTCAACTTGATATTGGTTATCGACTATCCGGAAAGGATGTGATTAGGTTTTCGCCAAAAACATGGAAGTATGCTTGGCCAAACGGGATTCATCCATTCTTAAATAAAGCATATAAAAAAACCGAAGAAAAATTTCCGGGTTATGTTCGTGAGTTCGGTGTAACATTCTCTTACCAACGATTTTTTTGGAAAGGCTTGTATGCACAACTTGATGTAATGCCAACTTATCAAATTTTTGCAAATGAAAAAGGCAAGAGAATTGATAATGGTTTTCAGCTTTTCAATTCATACCGTATTGGTTATCACATAAAGCTCTTTAAAGACAAGCTTTTCTTTCAACCCTCTATATGTGTAACCCACCGTGCTTATCATACACAATTACCTGAAGGGTTCAAACAGTTAGATGACAAATGGTCGAAATTCATTTTTCCGGAACCCGGACTTAATATCGGTTTTAATTTTTAAGTTATGATTACCAAAAAAAACTTTGAAGACGTAAGCGTTCATGTAAAACTAAAGCTCGCAGCACTTTGGGCGAGCTTTATGTTTCTATATGTTTATGTTGATTATTTTTCCTTGTATATGCCCAACAAAATTGACGATATCACTAAAGGTAAAGTATTTATATTCGACATCACACAAGCCTTTATTTTTATTACTCTTGCATTAGCCTCAATTCCAATTTTGATGGTCTTTCTTTCTGTTACTTTACCAGCTAAAATCAATCGATTAACCAATATTATCGTGGCAATCATTCATATTCCTTATATGTTATTCAATTTGGCAGGAGAAGCTTGGATTCATATGATTTTTGCGGCTGTAATAGAGGTGATTCTTCTTTGTTTCATTATCTATTACGCATGTAAGTGGCCTTCATGTGAAAATAGTTCAACCTCTGAGAAAATTGAGAACAAGTAATTTCGCAAGATTATAAATGGTATTAGATTCTTCAAAAAGAAGCGTTAAAAAGCGACATCAACTATCAGGAATCATCATTAGCATTTATGTTGGTTTACATTTGGTTAATCATTGTTATAGTGTTTTAGGGGCAGAAAAACATATTGAACTTATGTCGATATTCCGAATCCTTTACCGCAATATTTTTATAGAAACGCTTCTACTCATCGCAGTAGCAAATCAAATTTATTCGGGATTAAAACTATTCATCGCTAATAGAAAATTTGCACATACATTTTTTGAAAAGCTGCCTATTTATTCAGGCCTTTATTTGGCCGTTTTTTTTGTAATCCATATAAGTGCCGTTTTGGTTGGTAGACTATGATTGAACCTTGATACCAATTTCTACTTTGGTGTTGCAGGACTCAATCATTTTCCAACGAATTTGTTCTTCATCCCTTACTATTCTTTAGCAATAATTTCATTTTTCGGACATATCGCTGCAATTCACTATAAAAAAATGAAACGAAACATTTACGGCATCACACCAATCATACAAGCTAAACTAATTCTATATTTTGGATGTGGATTAACCATACTGATTTTTTTTGGGCTAACCAACCAATTTAGAGGAGTTCAAATTCCTCAAACATATCATATACTGATTGGCCAATAAAAATAGATGCGCCCTTTTTATAAGCGGTCGAAATCAACCATTTTTACAACCCTAACTCCTTCATAGGATCCCAAAAATATTTGTTAAAGTGGATGATTTGATCATCCTTCACTTCAACACCTTCCATTTCTAATAACTCTTGCATGCGGGTAGGCGTGGCAAAATGATGTTTACCTGTAAGTAATCCAACCCTATTCACCACTCGGTGCGCTGGCACATCAGGTAAGCCATGTGCGGCATTCATGGCATAACCAACCAATCTACTACTTTTGGCCGTGCCCAAATATTTTGCAATAGCTCCATAGGATGTAACCCTTCCTTTCGGAACCAGTTTTACAACCTCATAAACATCATTAAAAAAAGTTGAATGCATGTGTGATAATGGCGCTAAATTAAATTTCAATACTGACATTTAACAGTTAAACTTTAGTGGTTTTTGAATTAATATTGCAATATGCCTTTTAAAACAAAAATTAAATTAAGCCGCGTAAACAACTTAAGTGATGCACGTTTTGCAGCCGCAGTAGGAATAGATTATATCGGATTTTGTTTTGAACCTACACACTCAGCCTATATCGCACCCATTAAAGCCAAAGAAATTATGGATTGGCTCACCGGCAGTAATTTGGTTGCAGAATTTAGCACACAAGAATTAGCCGTGATTAAAGACATTAGTGAGTTGTTAAATGTTGATGCCGTAGAAATTGAAAATGATATCCTGCCTGATGAACTGCCAGCCATTGGAAGAGCTATCATTAAAAAAATTGATGTGAACCAACATACCCAAGAGGAAATAGAAAAAATTATTCAAGCTTATCAACCCTATTGCGATGCGTTCCATTTTTATGCTTCATCAACACCTGAAAAATATGATTGCGAAGGTTTGGTAAATTTATGCAAACAAGTGAGGGTAATTTGGGGACTGGCATTTGATGAACATAATGTGATAAACATTATTGAATCATTTGAACCATACGCCATTCACATTGAAGGAGGCGATGAGGAAAGAGCAGGCGTGCGAGATTTTGAGGCAATGAACAACTTACTTGAGGTGCTTACCATTGAAGAATAAAATTAATTGAACTAAATGAACATTGGAGAGTTTGAACACCGGTTATTCCTGGCCTTTGTGCTGGGAACCTTAATTGGACTTGAGCGCCAATGGCGACATAAAATTGCAGGTGTTAAAACCAATGCCTTGGTGGCCGGAGGTGCAGCGCTTTTCATATTAGTGTCTGAAAAAATTACGGGTGATACTTCATCCGCATCGCGTATTGCAGCCAACATTGTAACCGGAATTGGTTTTTTGGGTGCAGGCATTATGATGCGAAACGGCACCAACATCACCGGCATAAATACCGCAGCTACCATTTGGTGTTCGGCTGCCATAGGCTCATTGGCCGGTTTAGGTTATTGGTATGAAAGTTTGGTAGGAACAGCCTTTGTTGTTTTGGGTAATATTGTGCTTAGGCCTTTAGGAGAAAAAATAGATCATCGTATTTCCAACATAAAAGCATCGGGAAATATGTATGTTTTAGAAATTGCCTTGCTAAACGAAGAAGATATTAACAGTATGAGAACCCTGTTAAGCGAGGAAATTGAAGCCTGCCCAACTTTACACATCAGCCATTTAAAAGTTGCATACAGTGGAGTGATTGTGGCTGAAATTAATTCGTTGGATAAACGCAAATCAGATATTCAACAAATTATTCAAACGCTGGAAAACAGCCACAAATTAAAGCATTATGTTTTGCATGAAAAGCATTTAAATGACGCGAACTAAATCAATGTTTTAAGTTTACTGATAAACACATCAACATCTTGTTGGGTATTGTAAATATGAGTAGAAATACGCAAACTATTTAACCCGTTTTCGTGCACTTGTCGGATGCGTATTCGACTTTCCATAATTTTTTCATACAACTCCAAACTATCTTTTCCTTTCACCCTAAATCCTATTACTGCTCCCCTGCTTTTAGGTTCAACAGGAGTTAACATTTCAATACCATCACCTAATGCCAGCAATTGTTGTTGAGCATACGCTGCCAATGCAAAAATTCTATTGGTTATATTCTCTTGTCCAATTGCTTCAATAAATTCAATAGAAGCCACAACTCCTTTGCATAAACCACCGTTAAATGTTCCGGCATAATATCGGTGGGCATTTACTGCGTAATCGCCCATTTGCGGGGGAACAGCAGCCATATTCCATTTACCGTTATCGCTTCCTGCTCCAACAAACCAAGGTTTTATTTTTTCAAAAGATTCTTTTTTTATATAAAGAAACCCGGTGCCTTTAGGACCAAGCATCCACTTATGACAACAAGTAGCGTAAGCATCACAATTCATATCGTGTAAGTCAAGCTTCAACATTCCGGGTCCATGAGCACCATCAATAAATACAAACACACCTTTTTCTTGAGCCAGTTTTGTTATTTCTTTTACCGGTAAAATTTGCCCTTGAGTACATAAAATATGAGGTATGGCTATGGCCTTAGTTTTTGCATTCAACAACAAAGAAAATCGGTTTAAAGTGTCTTCGGCTGTTTTACCCGGAGGAAGGGCTTTTAACACAATACCCTTTTGTTTGGCAATGTTTAACCATGGAAAAGCATTGCCTCCATGTTCATGCGTGGTAACGATTACTTCATCGCCTTTTTTCAACTCCAATCCATTACAAATAATATTTATACCTTCTGTTACATTTCGAGTGAGTACAATTTCATCTTGATGTGCACCAACAAAATCAGCAATTTTTTTACATGTATTTTCCCATCCGCCATAATTGCCTTCTTCATCGGCTTCCATCATTGCTTTTTGTGTTCGCTCAATTACGTAATAGGGTGAAGGACCCATTGTTCCGTTATTCAGGTATAAAAAATCATTTTTTAACGGAAACTGCTTACGAACCATTTTCCAATAATCTTCCCCCAACTCATTAGAAGAATTTAGCAGTGATAAATGACTGATTTCGTTTGCCGAAATCGTCTTTGGTAAAAACACAGATGCCAGCAGCGAGCCTGAAGTGAGTCGAAGAAAGTTTCTTCTATTTTGTATTTGCATGATAGGGGAGTAAAACTATTCAAAGATGAATAATTGAATGCAGTGTACCTAACCTTACATTATTGATTTATGAAATAATATCACACTTTTGTAAAATGAATCGGGTTTTAACTGGTACGGTACTTGGAGTAATGTCTGGAACATCATTAGATGGAATGGATTTAGCCGTTTGTAATTTCACTTATGAAAATAACAAATGGTCATTTCAGATGATGGTTGCCGAAACCATTCCATACTCTACAGATTGGTTGAATACTTTGCAACAACTGCATCAAGCAGGAGGTGCAGAGTTATGCAGAGTTGATATGGAGTACGGAAAATTAATTGGTGAACAATGCAAATCATTTATAAACAAACATCAATTAAAGGTTGATTTTATTGCTTCGCATGGACATACTATTTTTCATCAACCACATTTAGGATTTACCAAACAAATTGGGCATGGTGCAGCCATAGCCGCAGCAAGCGGTTTACCTATTGTAAATGATTTTCGCTCACTCGATGTGGCACTGGGTGGGCAAGGCGCGCCTTTGGTACCTATTGGTGATGCTTTATTATTTGCTCAATATGATGCTTGTTTAAACTTAGGCGGGTTTGCCAACATCAGTTTTATGCAACAGCATAAAAGAATTGCATTTGATATTTGTCCATGTAATGTATTGCTCAACCATTTATCAAACCGTATAGGTATGGAATATGATAAAGGCGGATTGATTTCAGCAAGTGGAAAGATGAATGTCGCACTTTTTGATGATTTGAATGCATTACCTTTTTACCAAAAAACAGGCGCAAAATCATTGGGAATAGAATGGGTTCATGCACAAATTTTTCCTTTATTTAACCAATATTCATACTTATCCGTTCAAGATCTTTTAGCTACGGTTAGCCATCATGTTGCACATCAAATCAGCCGGGTTTTAGCACAAGTTAATACCCACCAAGTGCTGGTAACAGGCGGTGGAGCCTACCATTCATACTTAATAGAACTCATTAATGAATACAGTAAACTAAACATGGTGATACCCGATTCGGAGCTCATTGCATTTAAAGAAGCAATTATTTTCGCCCTTTTAGGCTTTTTAAGATGGCACGGAATGGAAAACTGTTTAAAGGATGTTACCGGTAGTTTTAGAAACAATTCAGGTGGAAGTATCTGGAGGAGCTAAATGTCGCATTTTATTAATAATACTTAAATTTTTACCAAATAAACCATTAAATCCGCAACTCACATAAAATGCATTCCCATTCAAAAGGTAAAGCTACGTTCCAGATAAATTGAAATGAATTAAGCTCGTTTTCAACCAATTTCGTAAGCTCAATCAACTACCCCTTGAATTGAAATGAAAATTGTTAATGTTACGGGCAAAGCTCTTAGATGGGCTGTGCTTGTGCTTTGCATGGTAATGAATACCCTGATTATCCATGCACAAGTAAATAAAACCTGTGTTTCTTCAGGTGATTGGAGCAATCCATCCATTTGGAGTCCTTCAGGAGTTCCGGCTAATGTGGACCGAGTGCTGATTAATGCCGGAGTAAACCTTACGGTTAACGGAACCTTCACTTGTGACAGTATTTATTTCGTGGCAGGCTCCACGAATGCATCCATTAGTATTTCCGGCACGAACCAACTCACAGTAACAGGTGGGATTAGATATTCGAATCCAACTGCAAATTCAACTCAGCTTATAGATGTGGGTGCGGGTCAATTAACCTGTGAAGGGATAAACATGGTAAATGTTTCTAATGGTAGGATTAACAGAATAAACGCTTCTACAGGGACCATCACTTGTAATGGAGATTTAATCACAGCAGGAAGTGCAGCTGCAGAGAACGTAATTAATTTTAGTGGAAACGGACGATTTCTCCTAAGTGGAGCTTGGACAAATACAACTAATACGTACACAACCGCTACTTCAAGTTTTGAATATATTGGAACTTCAGCTCAAACAATAATTAGCCGAACCTACAATAAACTCATACTTTCGGGTAGCATCAAGAGCGCACCTGCAACTGGAACAATAACTGTAAACGATTCGCTTATCGTAAGACCTAATGCAACATTAGATAATCTTTTAAGCGCCAACTTAATCTTGAATGGTGTTTTTTATATTCAAGGTACATATACCGAAGGAAGCACAAATGGGAACGTTACTTTAGTAGGTTTGGTGCATATTACCCCAACAGGGACTTTTAATGCTACCGTTGGGGAATCATTTGTGATAAGAGGTGGCATTTTAAATGAAGGAACATTTAACTCTGGAACCGGAACTTTTACCTTTGGCACAAACAACCAATCCATTATCGGGAACCGACTTATGGTGTTTAGAGGTGGGTTAACGGTAAGTGGTATTACACTCTCTAATGAAGACTCTGTGCAGGTTAATGGAACCTTCACTGTTGGCACAGGAGCCAATTTTATAAACACCGCTAATGCCTATTTAAGTTTAAGAGGAGCAACAAGCATTATCAACCTAACAGCTTCGGCAAGTGGCAATATTGTTGAATATGCACGCTCGGCCAATACGCAAAGTATTTTTGGAACAACTTATCAAACTCTACGGGTATTGAATGGTTCAACCAAAACGGTTATCACCAATAATTTAACCGTAAACACCCAACTGGAGGTTGGCTCTGGTACAATACTGGCTATGGGTGCATTAAGCTTAAGTATGGCCACTAATGCCACATTAACAGGAACAGGAAATTTAACTACCACAAATACCTCCGCTAATCCTTTACCATCAGGAAGAACTTGGCCCTTTAATACAATAACTTATTCAAATACAAACTCTCAAACTATTGTTTCAGGCACTTACAATGATTTAACTTCAAGTGCAGGAGCAAGAATATTTGCTTCAACAGATACCATTCATATTTTAGGCACATTTACACCCGGCACAAATGCCTACACTGTTACTGGAAGTACCGTTCGTTTTAATCGTTCAAGTGCACAAAATGTACCTGCCATGAGTTACAATAATTTGGTAATTGCCGGAGGAAGTACAAAAACAGTTACTACAAACGCCACATTTAGTATTGCAGGAAACTTAAATGTTGTGTCAGGGAATACATTAGTACTAGGTGCAATTGCCCTTACAGGTGCAACATTAACCAACAGCGGCACTGGTGTAATTACCACAGCAACTACAACAGCAGCATTACCAACAGGAAGAACTTGGACAAGCACCATCAGATACATTTCAACATCAGCTCAAAGTTTAATTGCGGGAACATATAACAATAGTTTAGAACTTCAGGGTAGTGGTTCAATCAAAACTGCAAGCGGTAATATCACCATCAATAACAATTTAGCCATCGACCCAAATGTAACCATGGCAATGGGCACAAACCAATTGCTCGGTACATTTACAACTTCAGGTTCAGGTTCGCTTTCAACACAAAATACTACATCAACTCCCATCCCGGTAAATAGAACTTGGTCATTCACTGTGAATTATTCAAGCTCTTCTGCCCAAACTATTGTAAGTGGTAATTACAATAATTTAAATGGAACCGGAGGAAACAGAACATTAAGCAGCTCAGGCACAATAGGGATAGCCGGAACATTTACACCGGGTGCAGGAACATATACAACAACGAATAGTACCATAGCATTTAATGGAGCAGGAAGTCAAACCATTAATGCGTTTACGTACAACAATCTTACTTCATCAGGTGATGGTGCCCGAACCTTAGCAAGCGGAACCATTACAGTGAATGGCAATTTTACGAGTGGCACAAACGCTTACACTGTTACAGGTAACACGTTTCTTTTAAACGGCTCAACACAAAACTTTGGCGGTACATTTAACAATTTAACATTAGGGGGAACGAATACCAAAACTGCTAATGCCAATGTGAATGTTGCAGGCACACTTACCATAAACAATAGCATTACCATGGATATGGGTAATAGTTTTGTATTAGGAGGCAGCTTAACCACAATTACCAATAATGGAACAATTAGAACCGGTGTAGCAACTACAACCAGCTCAAGCCCAATACCGGCAGGAAGAACTTGGGGAGGTTCTGTAGAATATACAGGAAGCTTATCACAAACAGCAGTATCCGGAACCTATAATAACCTTATCATTAATGGAAGTGGAGGCGCAGTTGCAGGAGGTAACATTACAGTGAACGGTAATTTAAATTTAGGAGCAAACCCGAATAACAATAGAGGTGTTTTAGAAATGACCATTGCTTATGGACAATATGCCTCTGTAAATAACACCAATAGCACCGGTATTTACAATGATTTAAATTCATACGTACTTACCATGGGACCGAGTTCCTCAACAATTGGGAATGGAGACGTAACCGGTAAAATAAGAAGAACAACGATTGCCAACGGTACAACATACACATTTGGTAATACTAATACCCAACTTACATTTAACGGAACCTCATTGCCTTCACAAATTACGGTGGTTGCTACAAGAGGTGACGAAGGGCTTCATGTTGATAAAGGCAATTCTGTAAGACGTTTGTATCAGGTTTTACGAACCGGAGGGAATACCCCAACAACAATGAATATTAGACTTGCCTATGACGATACAGAATTAAACGGCAACACAGAAAATAATTTAATTTTATGGGATCATCATCTGCCTTATGGAGGAATCACACCTCATGAGCATGGAAAAACAAATCAAAATACTGCTCAAAATTGGGTTGAATTAAGTAGCCATGGGGTATTGTATTTAGCTTCAGAAGGTGATGCAGCCTTTACAAAATATTGGATGATATCAAATAAAGTTTCTGTTGATACAACTTGGCTTGGAGCAGTTCCCGGAGGTTCTTGGAATATACCTTCCAACTGGAGCACCGGTGTTGTGCCTCCTTCCAATACCAAAATAGTAGTTCCGGATTCATCAACTACTCCGAACGATCCTGTTATAACGGGTACTGTAACTATCGGTACCATGGAGATTAGGCCCAATGGTTTCGTGAATGGTTCCGGAGGAACACTTGTTTTAACCGGAGGACCTGCTATTAATGGTGGCGCAGGTACTTGGATAAATAACGGCAACTTTAATGCAGGAACGGGCACTGTTGTTTTTGATAATAGTGATGCTACAATTGCAGGCACTACAACGTTTAATAATGTTACAGTAAACGCATCAAGAAGGGTTACATTACAAAGTGGAAGCAATATTAGGATTGCAGGAGCGCTTTCTAACAACGGAACGATAGATGCGGCAACTAATAATAATACCATTGAATTTACAGGTAATAATCAAAACATACCTAATCCAAACGGAACTACCCCCGGTTATAGAAACTTGGTGCTTTCTGGCACAAATCCAACTTTGCCAACCACGCTTGATGTAAGTGGTAACCTAACCATCAATACAAGTGCAAGTTTTACGGGCAACACCTTGGTTATGCGCGGTAATTCGCAACAAACCATCGATGGTAGTTCAACACCGAACTTTAATAATGTAACCATCAACAATGTTGAGGGTTTAATTACTTCATTCAATCCTACCATAAACGGTACTCTTACTTTTACAAATGGGAAATTGGATGTAGCAGGTAAAACCCTTACGATTGGAGGTAATGTTATAAACACCGTAAGTGGTGGAATAAAAGCAGGGGCTGGAACCAATGTGATTGTAAACAATAATGTTGCAAGAAGTTTAAGTTTTGACCAAACAACCCGCGGAACAACCAATAGGATTAATTCATTTACCAATAACAGCTCAAGTCAAACCACTACAATTGCCAACGAGTTACAAGTAACGGGAACAATCACACCAACTTCGGGAACATTAAATGCGAATGGCAACCTTATATTGGTATCAAATTTACAAGGAACTGCGAGAATAGCTCAAGGAACAGGCAGCTACATTACAGGAAATGTAACTACACAAAGATTTATTCCGGCTGTTGCAAGAAGGTGGCGGTTTTTATCAAGTCCATCAACCAACAGCACCGTTGAAGATTGGAGAGGCGAAATTTTTATTACAGGTCCGGGTACAGGTAACACGATTGGGGCCACCAACTCAAACGGGTTTGATGCCACACAGAACAATGCGGCAGGTATTTTTTGGTATGATGAAACATTAATTACCGGTAATTCAAATACCGGTTGGACATCACCTGCGAACACATCACACGTGCTTACACCTGGAAGAGGATACCGAGTTTTTGTTCGTGGCGATAGAAGTGATATTTCAAGAATAACATCAAGCAATGGTACACAAAATGAAGTTACTTTAAATGTTGTGAACCCGGTGAACAGAGGCGATATTGTGATGCCGGTTAGTTATACTAACTCCGGCATTCCTGATAATGACGGTTGGAACCTGGTGGGTAATCCATATCCAAGTGCATTTGATTGGGACGCTTTTCATGATGCAGGTCGCTCGGGAAATAATGGTACGAATTATACCAATATTTCTCCAACCATTTGGGTACTCGATCCGGTTGATAATAACTTTAAATTTTATAATGCACTAACAAATGCAGGAACAATAGATGGTGGTTTAATTGCCCAAGGGCAAGCATTTTGGATTAAAGCAGTTGGAACAGGAGCTGCCATGACATTTAGAGAAACATTTAAAACAGCAAATAACACAACTGATATGTTTAAATCAGTTGAAGGTGGCGGATTTAAAATTAGGGTTTCAAGAGACACTTTAAATGCTGATGAAATGATTGTAAAATATATTTCAGGCTCAACCACCAATAATGATTATTATGATGTAACTAAACTCGGTACAGCCGTACATATTAGCGCTTGGGGAGCTGATAGTGTACTTCTTTCCTTATCGGCAAGACCGCTTACTACCATAAATGATACAATTCGGTTGTATATTTCTGCAACCAGTTCAGGTGCATATACCATGAATTTCAGTAATTCAGAAGCAATTGCCATTTTAGATCAAGTACTTTTGGTAGATAAGTTTACCAACAACGTGATTGATCTAAAACAAACCAACAATTACTCATTTAACATCAGCAACACAAATAATAATACATTTGGATACAACCGATTTTATATTGTGGTAGCTAACAATAATGCTCTACCGGTTCAAATGCTTGCATTTAATGCTAATAAAGAAAACGGTAAAGTGAAATTATCGTGGGCTACTGCAGTTGAAAAAAACAGCAGCCATTTCGTGATTGAACACTCAATTAATGGCACCTCATTTACTAAAATTGGGGAGGCAAAAGCGAAAGGTAACAACCTTGTTCTTACCCATTATCAATTCACGCATGAACAGCCTGAAGTAATGAATTATTACAGGTTGAAACAAGTTGATATGGATGGCACATTTACCTATTCACCAATTGTAAAAGTTGATTTTAATGAACAAGAAAATACCATTGAAGATCCATTAAAAATCTATCCAATACCTGCACGTGAATTTGTTACCATTGAATTGGGAGATCAAAGCGTGATTGAATCGTTGGCATTATATGATATGAATGGAATGGAAATAAGTTATCAAAATCCAAATACCAAGTCGTATCAACTGCCTTTAGAAAACCTCAATATCGGCATTTACCTAATTGAAATAACCGACCAATTTGGTACGGTATTCAGAAGAAAAATTATCAAAGAATAGCGCAAAGCCCTGATTTACTGAAAATCAGGGCTTTTTTCGTTTAAAACCTGATTTTTATCGGCACATCTGTTTTTTAGGTTGGCAATTGTAAATTGCGGCTCGAATAAAAAACACAACATGTCGACTCAAATATTAAAACTCATCAAACGTTACGAAGAGAAACAACCTGAAATTGTTTTTGAATGGAAAGACAGTGAAACAGAAGCTGAAGGTTGGGTGGTGATTAATTCATTACGCGGAGGTGCTGCCGGAGGCGGAACTCGTATGCGCAAAGGATTAAATAAACATGAGGTTACTTCTTTGGCTAAAACCATGGAAATAAAATTTACCGTAGCAGGCCCTGCAATAGGTGGTGCAAAATCAGGCATCAACTTTGATCCTGCTGATCCTCGTAAAAAAGGAGTATTGGAACGTTGGTACAAAGCAGTAATGCCATTGTTGAAGAATTACTACGGTACAGGTGGCGATTTAAACGTGGATGAAATACATGAAGTAATTCCAATTACTGAAAAATATGGGTTGTTGCACCCGCAAGAAGGTGTTGTAAACGGACACTTTAATGTGGATGAAACCGAAAAACAAAAACGTATTAATAACTTACGTACCGGTGTTTCCAAGGTGTTGGATGATGCGAGGTTTTCGCCTGATACCACTAAAAAATATGTAGTAGCCGATATGATTACAGGTTGGGGTGTGGCAGAAGCTGTTCGTCATTTTTATGATTTTTGGGGACCAAATTTTGCTTACAAACGTGCCATCATTCAAGGTTGGGGAAATGTTGCGGCTGCGGCTGCCTATTACTTATCACAAATGAATGTAATGGTTGTGGGGATTATTGACAGAGAAGGTGGATTACTGAATAACAACGGTTTTAGTAAAGAACAAATCAAACAATTATTTATTGAGCGTGACGGCAATAAATTATCACAAGCTACTTGTAAAAACATGGGCTTAGATTTTATGCCTTACGATGAGATTAATGAAAAAATCTGGAGCATTGGGGCTGATATTTTTATTCCGGCTGCTGCCTCAAGAATGATTACACAAGCACAGTTAGATACCATGATTGAAAATGATTTGGATGTGATTTCATGTGGAGCTAATGTGCCTTTTGCAGATAGTGAAATATTTTTAGGGCCAATTGGTAATAATGCAGATGACCGTGTTGCGGTTATTCCTGATTTTATTGCAAACTGTGGCATGGCGCGTACCTTCGCATATTGCATGAGCGAAGAATTCCAACTAAATGATGAAGCGATATTTAAAGATGCATCCGTAACCATTCGCCAAGCCTTAATGCGCTTAAATCAATTTAATCCTAAACGTACCGGTTTACTCAAAAAAGGATTAGAAATGAGTTTGGTGAATTTGGTGAAGTAGGAAATATTACATTTGAAAATAAATGCTGAATGTTAGGTTGAAAAATCTAGATTCAGCATTTATAGTATTAATAAGAAAGTAATAACAAGCATGAAGTTTGAAAATACACTGGCATTTGCCCAACAATTAGATAAAGAAGATAAACTTGCTCATTTCCGTAATGAGTTTTATTTATTAAAAAAAGATGGGAAACCTGTTACATATTTATGTGGTAATTCATTAGGACTTCAACCCAAAACCGTAAAAGCAGCTATTGAACAAGAGTTGAAAGACTGGGCTGAGTTAGGCGTTGAGGGACACTTTGACGGGAAAAATCCTTGGATGTATTACCATCATTTTTTAACGGAAAAAGCAGCAAGGGTTGTTGGTGCAAAACCAAGAGAAGTGGTAGTAATGAATAACCTTACGGCCAACTTACATTTAATGATGGTAAGTTTTTATCGCCCTACCAAAACGCGTTTTAAAATTATGATGGAAGGCACCGCATTTCCAAGCGACCAATACGCAATGGAAACCCAGGCCCGTTTTCATGGTTTTAATCCGGAAGAGGCAATTATTGAATTAAAACCACGTGAAGGTGAATACACTTTGCGCACCGAAGATATCATTGCTATAATCAACGAACATAAAGACGACTTGGCCATTATAATGATGGGTGGTGTAAACTATTACACCGGACAGGCTTATGATATGGAAGCCATTACCAAAGCAGGACATGCCGTTGGTGCCATGGTTGGTTTTGATTGCGCACATGCAGCCGGTAACTTACAATTACAATTGCACGATTGGGATGTAGACTTTGCCGTGTGGTGTACTTACAAATACCTGAATTCAGGTCCGGGTGGTACAAGCGGTGTATTTGTGCATGAGCGCCACGGCAACAACCCTGAATTAATACGTTTTGCCGGTTGGTGGGGACACGATGAGCAAGAACGTTTTCAGATGAAAAAAGGATTTAAACCCATGCAAGGTGCAGCAGGATGGCAATTAAGTAACGCACAAATTTTTCCTATGGCTATTCACAATGCTTCATTGGCATTATTTGATGAAGCAGGTATGAATAATCTTCGTGCCAAAAGCGAAAAACTAACTGCCTACCTTGAATTTATTTTGAGTGATTACCGTGATTATTTAACCATCATCACGCCAAAAAATCCTGCAGAAAGAGGTTGCCAACTTTCAATTGTTGTGAAAGAAAACGGTAAAAAGTTGTTTGATTATTTGATGGAACATCACATTTTACCGGATTGGCGCGAACCTGATGTTATTCGCATGAGTCCCGTACCCATGTACAATACATTTGAAGAGGTATTTGAGATTGGAGAGGTATTAAAAACTTATTTTGCAAGGTAATGTTTTAATACATTGACATGTTTCAGTTTTTAAGTACACATCAATAAATAAATTCGTATAAAAAATATTTAGATGAGTGAAAAAATTACCATCATAGGCGGAGGTTTAGCAGGCAGTTTGGCCGCCATTTATATGGCTAAACGCGGATTTGAAGTGAGTTTGTTTGAACGCAGACCCGATATGCGTAAAACTAACCTATACCAAGGCAGATCTATTAACTTGGCATTAAGTACACGAGGTTTACATGCACTTGAAAAAATTGGTTTAGACAAAGAAATTTTAGCTGATGCAATTCCTATGTATGGAAGAATGATGCATAGCAAAAGCGGTGAATTAAGTTATCATCCTTATGGTAAACAAGGTCAAGCAATCAACTCTGTATCTCGTGGCCGATTAAACCAAAAGTTGATTGAGTTAGCTGATGCGTATCCGAATATTGAATTATATTTTAACAGCAAATGTGTTGATGTAGATTTACAAAGCGGAACAGCAACTTTTGAATTAGAAGATGGTTCACACAAAACCGTAGCCTCGGATAGAATACTTGGCACAGATGGGGCTTTTGCTGCAACCCGAGGAAAGTTACAAATTACCGACAGGTTTAATTACTCACAACATTACTTGCACGTAGGTTATAAAGAACTAGAAATACCCGAAGGTGATGGAGGCATTTTTAAAATGGAAAAAAATGCCCTGCATATTTGGCCTCGCGGTTCATTTATGATGATTGCATTGCCCAACCCATCAGGCGATTTTACTTGTACCCTATTCTTCCCGTATGAAATATTTGATCGCTTAAAAACCGATGAAGAAATCATGCAATTTTTTGAAACAGAGTTTCCGGATGCAGTGTCTCTTATGCCAACTTTGTTGGAGGATTATAAGCGCAACCCGGTTGGCAATTTAGTTACTGTTAAATGCTATCCTTGGGTTAAAGGCGATAAAATTGCATTGGCCGGAGATGCAGCACATGCTATTGTTCCATTTTACGGACAAGGGATGAACTGTAGTTTTGAAGATATTGTGGTGTTGGACAACATGATTGAAAAATACGGAAATGATTGGCATAAGGTGTTTGATGAATACCAGAAAGAACGTAAACCAAATGCAGATGCGATTGCCGATTTAGCCGTTCAAAATTATTATGAAATGGCTGATAAGGTTGGCGATAAACACTTCTTGCATAAAAAACATATCGAGCATGATTTAACTGAATTGTATCCCGATAAATTTAAATCACAATATGAATTAACCACGTTTAGTTTAAGCGGATATAAATACGCATGGGATCAAGGCCAAAAGAATGATGTTTTACTTGAAAAAATAATTGCCGAAGGTGCCGAAGAAAAAATAAAAGACCCGGCCTACATGGAGCAGCTTTGGCATTTGATAGGATAACGCATTAGATTAGATTAAATCATATCTAAAAAAAGCTGTCAAAAATATTGACAGCTTTTTTTGTTACATCTTCACAATTCTAAATTCCGTTCTTCTATTTTTTGAATGATCTGCTTCGGAGCATTTCACCCCGTCTTTACATTTGTTCAGCAACATCGATTCACCATATCCTTTCCAAGTTAAACGACTTGGATCAATACCTTTTGAAATGATGTATTTTGCAGATGACTCCGCACGCTGTTGTGAAAGGGTTTGATTGTATTTCGCACTCGCCCTTGAATCCGTATGTGAACCTAACTCAATAACCAAGGTTGGCATCTCTTGCATGGCTTTCACAATTTTATCTAATTCAACAGCTGCATCCGGCCTGATATCCCATTTCGCTAAATCAAAATAAATTGGATTTAGATTTAATAACTTCCCTAAATCTTGTCCCACCTTAATTTTCGCAATTGGCTTAATTGGTATAGGTGATAATATTGTATGAATCATAATTGTTTTTACATCATGCAACACAACCATTTCAGTGATGGTTTTGCCATAATAACCTGACTTGCTGATATCAAAAATAAAATCGCTTTTACTTCCATGCATACTCACAGGAAAAATAAGCAGCAGGTTACCATTCGAATCCGTTTCATAGATAGCTTGGGTGATATTAAACTTTACGGCAGCATTAGCAACAATTTTTCCGGTAACACTATCTTTTACCATTAAAGTGATTTTATAAGGAGTAGTATCAATACTGAAGGTGTAAATATCATCTCCCCCTTTTCCATTATTTCTGTTCGAACAAAAGCTTCCACTTAAGGCATGTTCATGTAAGATATAAAAATCATCAAACAAGGAATTAATGGGTTGATCTAATAAAAATGATTCATTTGTTTTTAAGTTATGAGCCACAATATCTAAACCGCCATAACCATTCAATGCCTCGGTACTGTAATATAAATTACTATTTCCATCCAAAGTTGGAAATACTTCATTCGCTGCTGAATTAATGCCTACCAATGGCTCAGGAGTTAACCAATTGTTTTTTATTTGGTCGAACTTCATTGTATAAATATCAAACCCGCCTTTACCTCCGGGGCGATTACTGGAGAAGTACAACAACTGATTCTTTTCATCAAAATAAGGATGCTGAGTACTATAACTCATATCACAACCGGGTAGTACCTGAAAAGTATTTGAAGCAGTACCTTTTATGGTATAAACTATTTCAAGGTTATAAATATTATCTGTCGTTGGTTTAGATTGACTTCTGGTAACAAATACAAATTTTCCATCCTTCGAAACATGAATAGGGCCAATATGATTTTTTGTATTTAATACCGGATTCAAGATTTCATTATTATCTTTTATCAGTAAACTTGATGCGCAAGTATCTGATAGCATAAAGGTTCGTAATAATGAATTTTCTATATTCTCATTCATGGTTTTTTGAGTAGATGAATAGATAAACTTATCTCCATATGGAGTTAATCCTAAATCATCACCGGAAGAATTGTAGCATACATTTTTTACTTGAGAGAAAAAATAATTGGTTTTTTTACGCGTTAGTGATTGATAGCCTTCAGCCTTCAAACGGTCAACACACCACTGATAATCGCTCGCTGGAATTTTATGCTGTTTAGCCAATCTAAAATAATCCATCACATAAACTATTTCGTTAAGTTGATTGTGTTCTGCAGCAATATGATAATGCTTAAAGGCATCATTGTAATTATGCAAACGATGAAGTGCATAGGCATACTGGGAAAGCTGGGAAGAATCTCCCTTGGCTAACTTCTTTCTTAAAATTTGCGCTACATCTTTCATGTCCCTTGAAAACAATTCTTTGTCGAGACGACTCATGTATTGTCCGTATAATTTTGGGATAAATAATGTAAGTGCTAATAAAAGTATAATGCGTTTCATAGTTAATTGAAGTACCTAGGTGAATTGATGCGTTGTGGTCGTGTAGATAAATTGTAAGCCAATGTGATTTGGTGTGTTTGCTTTGACAAAAGTGAGATGGTGGTTAACGGATAGTCATAACAATAGTAAATATCTAACTTATGATAGTTAATAAAACCAACCATAATACCTACACCCTCTCCTGTTCTTGCGCTAAATCCAACTAACAAACGATTGCGGATTTCATTTACAATGTTGAAATCAAATTGTACAGGTGCATTTTCTACTTGTTTGGTAAGTATACTCGGACGTAACTTGTAATCATTGCTAATATCAAAATTGTAACCTGCATACATAAAACGATGCGAGATGATTCTTGTATTACCTACTCCTTTTGACGAAGCAAAATCATAGTTGACTACCCTAGGTTCAGTGTATCCCAAATAAAACTTATTGTTGGTTAGCAAAAATCCAAAACCTGCATTAGGTTTTAACCCACTGGTTGTGTTCTCTAAAAATAAAGGATCTCCCGGAACAGTTGTATTTATTTCGCTGAAGTTTACATTGTTGATTAATCCAATTACGCGTAAGCCCGTAATCAACTTCCACCTTTTGGTCAAATTTAAATGATACGCAAAATCTGCATTCACGCTGTTGGTTCTTGAAATACCAACCTGATCATGCACATAGGATAATCCTAATCCTACTTTGTTTGATACCATTCCTCCTAATGCAACCGAATAGGTTCTTGGGGCACCTTTTACGTTGATCCATTGTAACCTGGCCGTTGCGTTTAGGGTTGTTCGCCCATCCGCTCCGGCTTGCGCAGGATTGAGTACTTGAGGATTTACCCAATATTGGGTATACATTGGATCTTGCTGGGCACTTACAACAATTGCCATCAAAATTAATATGCTGAATATATAAGCTTTTTTCATACCGTTTATTTATTTATTGATGTATAAACTTCCTGTGATTGGTTTTTCATCCGTACCGGTTTCAAATATGTAGAAATAGTTACCTGCAGGAAGTTTTCCGTTTTCAATTAAGATTCCTTTGTTGGGCTCACCCCCCCAATCATTCTTGTATCCTCTTCTTTCATAAACAATATCACCCCATCTATTCAATATGGTTAACCTATTATTTGGATATTTTTCTATTCCCGGAATAACGAAGAACTCGTTAACACCATCACCATCCGGAGAGAAACCGTCAGGTACCTTTACAATCAATTGCTTCACGTCAATAAACACGGTTGCAGAATCATATTGTACAGGACTTCCTAAATCTCCAACTCGATATTCAAATTGATCAGGACCAAAATAGTTATCGTCAGGCGTGTATACGAACTGTGTATCTCCTCTTAGGAATAATCTTCCATGCTCAGGATTCTTAATCACCATAGGCATATCTAATCCATTGCTATCAAGATCATAATCATTAACCAATACATTAAATACTACTGATGATTTTTCACTTACTACCACAGAATCATCAACCGCGATTGGAGCCTTATTGGTATTCACATCAATAATGTTAATGCGTACCCATGCACTGTCACACAATACCGGTGTGCCGTTATCACATACTTGATACATGAATGAATCAATACCAAAATAATTTAGTTTAGGAGAGTAGGTGATGGTTCCATTTGCATTAACAGTTGCTGTACCATTTGCAGGATTAGTAACCATTACCGGATTACCCAAATTGCCATCTAAATCAGTATCATTATCTAATACATCAACAGTTACTGCAATATTTTTACTGGTTGAAGCTGTATCATCCATTGCATTCGGTCCATCATTGATTGGGTTGATGTTGATGCGTACCCATGCGCTGTCACACAATACCGGAGTTCCGTTATCACATACTTGATACATGAATGAATCTAATCCGTGGTAGTTTGGATTCGGGATGTACTTGATTGTACCGTCTGTATTCACTACTACGCTGCCATTGCTTGGTGTAGTGCGGATACTTGGATTGTTCAATGTGCCATCAATATCCGTATCGTTCAACCTTACATTTATCGTTACCGAATCATCTTCATTCACACTTGCGGTATCATCCATTGCATTCGGTCCATCATTGATTGGGTTGATGTTGATGCGTACCCATGCGCTGTCGCACAATACCGGAGTTCCGTTATCACATACTTCGTATTGGAATGAATCTAATCCGTGGAAGTTTGGATTCGGAATGTATTTGATTGTTCCATCTGTATTCACTACTACGCTGCCATTGCTTGGTGTAGTGCGGATACTTGGATTGTTCAACGTGCCATCAATATCCGTATCGTTCAATCTTACATTTATGGTTACCGAATCATCTTCATTCACACTTGCAGTATCATCCATTGCATTCGGACCATCATTCATTGGATTGATGTTGATGCGTACCCATGCGCTGTCGCACAATACCGGAGTTCCGTTATCACACACTTGATACATGAATGAATCTAATCCATGGTAGTTTGGATTCGGGATGTATTTGATTGTTCCGTCTGTATTCACCACTACGCTTCCATTACTTGGTGTTGTGCGGATACTTGGATTGTTCAACGTGCCATCAATGTCTGTATCGTTCAATCTTACATTTATGGTTACCGAAT
>JBKDBG010000049.1:0-17580 GCA_046314755.1 Bacteroidota bacterium
GCTAAATTATGAATCCGATTTTAGTTGAAATATACCGTGGCGGAGTATTAGAAAGTTTTCATCGTGGGGTGATTTGTGTGGTAAATGCACAAAATGAAATCGTGTTTTCTCATGGCGATGTACACCAACTTTGTTACCCGCGAAGTGCCATGAAATTGCTCCAGGTAATTCCATTTATTGTGCATGGAGGTATGGAACGTATGCATATTACTTTGGAAGAAATTGCAGTGATGTGCGGCTCACACAATGCAGAACCGGAACATGTTAAAGTGGTAGATAGCATATTGGCAAAAGCCGGATTAAGCCGAACACATTTAAACTGCGGCCCACAATATCCAAGCAGTAAAAAAGAGGCAGACTCATTAATACGTGCTGATAAAAAACCGGAACATATACACAACAATTGTAGCGGTAAACATGCAGGCATGTTGGCCACTTGCGTGTTGATGGGTTGGCCATTGGAAAATTATATTCACCCTGATCACCCTTTACAACAAGAGATAAAACGAATTTGTGCCTTATTGTATGAATATCCCGAACACTTGATGCAAACTGCACTTGATGGTTGCAGTGCGCCAATATTTAGTGTGCCGGTAGTTCAACAAGCCATAGGTTATAAAAATTTAACCCATCCAACTTCGTTTGATTCAACCATACAAAACGCGTGTAAAATAATTATTGAAGCCGTTAGTACCTATCCCTTTATGGTGGCAGGTCATAAACGTTATTGCACCGATATGATGCAGATTACTGCTCCACGTGTGATTGGTAAAACCGGTGCTGAGGGCATTTTTTGCATGGGCTTTACTGAGCAACATCTGGGCGTTTGCATAAAAATTGATGACGGAAAAATGTTACCGCAATACCATGTAGCGCAGGCTATTTTACAAAGCTCCAATCTTTTTTCGAAAGATGAGTTACAACCCTTGCAACACTACCTTACTTCACCCATTACCAACTTTAATAAATTGGTAACAGGCGAAATAAAAGTGAATGAAACATTGATGCAGCAATTGCATGGATGGCTTTAAGGTATTAAGAGCATTTAGGAGGTTTTGGGATTTAGGTGGTTGTGGGTTTATGATTAAATAATATATCGCCCTGATGGGGCTCCATGATTTCATGGTTGAATTGTATTCTATTATGATATCGCCCCTACGGGGCTGGAATACAATATCATTTATCATTGTTTCAATACACATTGCAAAAATCACAAAGCTCCGAAGGAGCGGTATCCTAATAGCAGAATGATTAATGTCGTTAAATGAGCTCCGTAGGAGCGACATATGAATTAATCAATTAAACAAAAAATTCAATCTGGAATTTTATGTCGCCCCGATGGGGCTCGATTTTTTAATGATGATGCGATTTTTATTATGATATCGCCCCTACGGGGCTGGAATACAATATCATTTATCATTGTTTCAATACACATTGCAAAAATCACAAAGCTCCGAAGGAGCGGCATATGAATCAAACCAATGCAATCAACCTATCAATTTGAATGAATTTTATTCTATCCAATCAAACAAATATCTTTCATCATAGTCCACATTAAATTTATGTAACAATTCAATGTATTCCTCTTTAAATGTTTTGAATTTATGATGTTGTTCTTGATTGTTAATATATCCAATAACGTTATCCAGCTGCGACTCTGAATATGAAAACACACCAAACCCTTCTTGCCATGTAAACTTTCCATTAATGAATCCTCTTTCATTAATCCATCTTGATGAATTTGATTTTATTGCACCTACCAATTCCGATATGGCAATATTTGGTTTCATACTAACTAAAATATGAATATGGTCTGAAACGCCTCCTATCGCATATACTTTTTGCTCTTTTGCTTGAACAACACCACAAATATATTTGTATAATTCATCCTGCCATTGCTTTTGAATCAAACATTGTCGACCCTTCACGGTAAAAACAACGTGTAGGTAGATTTTCGAAAATGTATTTGCCATTAGCTAATCGTTTAATTGGTTATAACTGTCGATTAAAATTAAATATTTTTCATTTAAATCACGTTATACCAACAAATTAATTGGACACTAAAATTAAAGATTCCGATGAATCGTTGAATGGAATTCAAATGAAATGAAATAAACGTCACCTCTCATATCTTTCATCGCAGCGGTGTTTCTTAAAAATCTTCTTCGCCACTTGGGGCTTCTTCATCGTAGCTAAAATACTCTTCGCCCAATACCAATAACATTTGTTTGATATCATTCGCTTTTTCCGGGTGTTCGCTTTTTTCGTAGGCAACTACCAAGTTGCGCATAATACGTTTTATGATATCTAGGTTACTGCAAGCTTCAAAAAATCCGGGTTGTTGATCAATTCGCAACTGCCTTAGAAACTGCTCTAAATTAGCTCGGCTAAAAACTGCGCCATTGTTAAATGCATTGATGTAAAACAACACGCGACCATCTTTGTAATTAAGTTGTGTTTTTAAATTAAACGGATCATTCAATCCCGCTTGATGTTGCTCTTCTTTATAGGCACAAACAAAGTGTTGCGGTAAGTTAACACCAAACACCGGCAAGTGTAAACGTTGAGCGATTAGGATATAAATAACCGCCAGCATAATAGGATTACCCTTGCGATTTTGAATGACATCATTAATAAATGAATTTTCAGGAGCGTGGTAATTATCGGTATTTCCTTTAAACCCGAAAATGGTGTACAACACATGGTTGATGATGCGTACTTTTTCATACGGACTTAAATCATAATGCATCTCCAACCAAATTTCTAAACGCATTTTATCAATTTGGTTCATGATGTTTTGCGGATCTAAATCGGGGTAGCGATAACGGGCAATTAACAATACTCCGGTGAGTAAATCTTCTTGTCCCTCATCATACCATTGCTTTAAATCAAGCAACAATTTACTGTATTGTATGCGGTGAATAATTTGCTCTACCTTTTTTTGTTGATGTTGATTGGTAAGATTAGCCCACTCTCCTTCAAGTACCGGAATTACATCGGCTCCCATGGAAATGAGTTTATCATTTACATGTTGTACTACTTCCTCATCGTCATCATCAAGCAAGGAAACCAACGCATGAATTTCACCGTTATTTAGCATGTTGTTGTTTACTTCTTAGGCGATTTTTTTGCGGCTGTTTTGGTGCTTTTTTTAGCAGCAGTTTTAGCTTTTTTAGGCGCTGTTTTTGCTCCTTTTGCTGCCGTTGATTTTGCACCGCTCGTTTTTGAAGAAGCCGATTTTTTATCGGCACCGATTATCGTCATTACCTCATCATACGTTAATGATGTAGCCTCCGTTCCTTTAGGAATTTTATAGTTGTCTTTACCGTAAGCAATGTATGCACCCCAACGACCGTTCAATACTTTCAAATCTTCATCTTCAGCAAACAGTTTTACAATTCTGTTGGCTTCCGTAATACGTTTATTTTCTATCAGCTCAATCGCTTTGGCTTCATCTACCGTGTAAGCATCATCCGGTTTGGGTATGCTGATAAATTTACCGTCATGCAACAAATAAGGACCAAATCTTCCAAGGGAGGCTTTAATTTCTTTACCTTCAAACTCACCAACCACACGAGGAAGTTTAAATAACTCCATGGCCTCATCCAACGTAATGGTTTCAATTAATAAACCACTGCGCAGCTTTGCATATTGAGGTTTTTCTTCTTCGGTACCTTCACCCAATTGCACAAAAGGACCAAAACGCCCCACTTTGGCATATACATTTTTACCACTCACAGGATCAACACCCAACACACGTTCACCGCTTTGACGCTCGGCATGTTCGGTTGTTTTTTCTACTTCGCTGTGAAATGGTTTGTAAAACTGCTCAATCATTTTATTCCACTCCAACTGGCCTTGTGCAATTTCATCAAATTCCTTTTCAACCTTGGCCGTAAAATGGTAATCCATAATTTGGTCGAAGTGTTTCGAAAGAAAATCGGTTACAATCATGCCAATATCACTTGGGAATAATTTAGACTTTTCCGAAGCATATCTTTCAGTACTCACACTACGACTGATTTGTCCGTTTTCGAGTGTAAGGGTGATTACCTTTCTTTCTTTTCCTTCTCTATCCTCACGCACCACATAACCACGTTTTTGTATGGTACTAATGGTTGGTGCATACGTTGAAGGACGACCAATGCCCAGTTCTTCCAGTTTTTTTACCAAACTTGCTTCTGTGTAACGAGGTGCAGGTCGGGTAAACTTTTCACCGGCAGCTAATGATATCACCGATAAAGATTCACCCACTTTTAAAGGAGGCAACATTTTACTGTTTTCATTTTCCCCTTCCTCATCGGTACTTTCTAAATATACTTTTAAGAAACCGTCAAACTTTAACACTTCACCCGTTGCCACCAGTACTTCACTTACCGAACTGATGCCAATTTGTGCAATGGTTCTTTCTATTTGGGCCTTGCTCATTTGCGAAGCAATGGCACGTTTATAAATTAAATCGTATAATCTTTTCTCTTGAGGTGTTCCTTCTACTTCAGTGTTTTCAAAATAAGTTGGTCGGATGGCCTCATGTGCTTCTTGTGCACTTTCGTTTTTATTGGTATACTGACGTGGGTTACTGTAGTTACTTCCAAAGTTATCAATGATGTGTTTTTTAGCAGCGCCTAATGCCAACTCACTTAAGTTCACACTATCAGTACGCATGTAGGTGATAAAACCATTTTCGTACAACTTTTGTGCAATACTCATGGTTGTACTCACACTGTAACCCAACTTGCGACTCGCCTCTTGTTGTAAAGTTGAAGTAGTGAACGGAGGAGCAGGCGATTTTTCAGCCGGCTTAACTTCTAAGTTCTGAATGGTAAACGTTGCACCTTTGCATTTTTCTAAAAATGCTTGGGCTTCGGCTTCTGTTTCAAAACGTTTAGGAAGTTCCGCATCCATTACTTTGCCTCCAACGTTAAACTGTGCTACAATTTTAAAGTTTGAAGAAATCGTAAATTGATTAATTTCTCTTTCACGTTCTACGATTAAACGCACGGAAACCGATTGTACACGGCCTGCACTTAGGTTACCTTTAATTTTTTTCCATAACACTGGAGATAACTCAAAACCCACCAGCCTATCAAGCACCCTGCGAGCCTGTTGAGCATTTACTAAATTATAATCGATACCACGCGGGCTATCAATTGCTTTTAAAATAGCAGGCTTGGTAATTTCATGAAAAACGATGCGTTTGGTTTTAGCAGGGTTTAATTGAAGCACTTCACTTAAATGCCATGATATGGCTTCTCCTTCACGGTCCTCATCGGATGCGAGCCAAACTACTTCACTTTGATCTGCCAACTTTTTCAGTTCATTCACCACCTGCTTTTTCTCGGCAGGCACTTCATATTTAGGAGCAAAGTTCTTTTTAATATCAATGGCTTCATCTCCTTTCACCAAATCACGTATATGTCCGTAGCAGCTTTTTACCGTAAAATCTTTACCTAAAAACTTCTCAATGGTCTTTGCCTTTGCAGGCGACTCAACTATCACCAGATTTTTTGTCATACAGCAATATTAACAACTATTATAAAAAACAAAAAACAGTGAGCGCTAACTCACTGCTTTTTTAAAGATTTTATGCGAATATTATTCGCTAATCACCAATTTATGGGCAAAACTGCCTTCCGGAGTTTCTATTCTTACGAAATAAATACCGTTTGTAAGTTGTGCTTTTTCAATTTTTATTTCCTGAGCACCGGCACTCATGTTTCCATTATGCACCGTTTTAAGGGTTCTTCCTGCCAAATCACATAAAGTAATTTGCACGGGTTGTACTTTTTTGTTGTTGAGTTGAATAAGGGCACTTTCTTGCATTGGATTCGGAAATACATTAAATGCCATTTCTTGCTTTAACTGTTCATACACACCGGTTGAGCTTGAAATTTCAAAATCATCAATAAAAATATTATTACCCATTCGGCTTCTGAACTCGAAACGAAAACGTGCATGCGTCATGTTTAAATAAGGGGCCAAATTAACCGTAATCATTCTCCATTGGTTTTGTGCAGTAGGATTAAACTCGGTTGATTGAACAGGAGCACTTTCTAAATTACCTAAAGTACCGTTGAAAATGATCGTTTCGGTTCTTCCAAAATCATCACTAATACCCAAGGTTAGAATATCATTGGTATTGGTAGCTTTACGAGCATAGGCAACTCTAAATGTTACTTTGCCTCCGCTGCTTAATGGTGTTAAATCAATCAATGGTGAAAAAAACTCGCTTCGGTTATTCACCGGTAATACACTGGTAAAATTTCTTAATGCAATACTTCTACTTCCTGTAAATGCCACGGTGGCATCCAGGTTCCAACCTTTTGATCCACTGTTTAAATTTTGAATGGTCCAACCGGCATTGGTTACATTAGGATCTTCAAAACTGTATGCATAAGGTGCCTTAATATCAGAAGCAGGAATAGTGATATAAGTACCATTGGGGTTAATACCCGCGGCCAATAAATTAGCTGCCGAGTAAATTTGAGAACGATATAATCCCATCTGAGCCAACGACCTGGCTTTTTGACCGGGAGTATACATATTCATACAAGTACCATCACTGTAATCCATGTAATTTCTGATCTGATCAGGTAAGTTTGGAGAATCGTTTGAACAAGAATTAGAGGTTTCAGGTAAACATCCAAAATTGGAAGCAGCTACCGGAGGCGTATCACATACCCTATCTCCTTGTGATGCGCAATTGGATGCAGAACCGCCAACACATCCGCCTTGGAAGGTGTGAAACAATCCAATCCAATGGCCAACTTCATGGGTGAGTGTACGACCTGCATTACTGCTTACTCCGGTTTGAATATTTCCGGTGTAATCAGCACGGATAACTATACCATCTGTACCCGGTGAAAAACTGAGTGTACTTGGAAACTGAGCAAATCCCAATACAGTTCCTTCCCCGCTTCCCGAGGAATTATTGATGGATTGAACCACCCAAATGTTTAGGTATTTGCGCGGATCCCATTGGATTAAACCTTTTACATTATCACGAGCATCAACCGTTAATGAACTTTTGATACGATTAATTCCATCATGGCGTTCACCATTCGGGTCGAATTGCGCCAAACGAAACTCAAACTCCATATCCACTGCTAATGGATTGGTGCTGCTGCCTCCGTTGGTGCCTGCCATTTTTCTAAAATCTTCATTTAAAATGCGCAACTGATCCATAATTTGCGCTTGGGTAATGTTTTCTAATCCATCATTATGAATGATATGAAACACCACCGGAATATAAATTACTGTACCGCTTTTGGTAAATTGTCGTTGATTTAAAAATTCTTCTACGCGTAATCGGGTAGCTTCAATAGACATTTCTTCTTCTTGTGCTAATCCCGGAAATTGTTGTTTAGCCAACTGGTGCATTTCATCAGTTATACAAGGGGTTTGTGCTTGCGTTGATGAAGCGAACCAAAGCATTCCTGATGCCAAGGCTAAAATTAAGTTTTTCTTCATTGGTGTTTTAAAATTCTAATTGTTGTTGAAACAAATATGTATGCAAGATAGAACATATTTCCGTAAAAATGGTGGCATGGGTGAAATAATAAAGGTTAATAGCAAAAGTTAATACACAATCAACCAAGCATTTAACGCTGACTTATTAAAATAATTTAACCGAGTGATTACGGAGCAGAAAATCAGCAATAACCAAAGCAGCCATGGCTTCAACAATAGGCACTGCCCTTGGCACCACGCAAGGGTCATGTCGACCACTTGCTGCTAAAACGGTTTCTTCACCTTGAGTAGATACGGTATTTTGTTCGGTACGAATGGTTGCAACAGGCTTGAAAGCACAACGAAAATAAATAGGTTCACCATTACTTATTCCTCCTTGTACTCCACCACTGTTGTTGGTTCGGGTATGTATATTTCCTTCGTGTATAACAAATTCATCATTATGGGCGCTGCCAAAGGATTGAGCTGCTTGAAATCCGCTTCCAATTTCAAAACCCTTGCAAGCGTTAATGCTTAACATGGCTTTGCCCAATTCAGCATGCAACTTATCAAATACAGGTTCTCCCAAACCCGGCATCACACCTTGAATCGTGCATGTAACAGCACCACCCACACTGTCGCCTTTTTCACCGGTTTGGTTGATTAATGTTATCATTTTTTCTGCCGTTGCTTCATGTGGACAACGAACCAAATTGGTTTCAATTAAGGCAGCATCAATTTCATTGGGCGCAAGCGGCAAACGTATCTCCCCTACTTGATCGACATAAGCGAAAATCTGACTGTTGTAATGCTTCAACAATACCGTGGCCACAGCACCGGCCATTACTCGGGCAACTGTTTCACGTGCCGAGGCACGGCCACCACCGCGATAATCTCGCAATCCATATTTTTGTTGATAGGTATAATCGGCATGAGAAGGACGGTATACCTCTTTTAAATGCGAGTAATCACCGCTACGTTGATCGTTGTTTTTTACCATCATACAAATAGGCGTTCCGGTAGTTACACCATCAAATACTCCCGATAAAATTTCAAATGATTCGTCTTCTTTACGCTGGGTGGTGATTGAACTTTGTCCTGGTTTTCTTCGGTTTAATTCTTGTTGAATAAAATCAAAATCAATGCTTAAACCTGCAGGGCATCCATCAATAATTACACCCAACGCAGCACCATGACTTTCGCCAAAAGTGGTTATTTTAAATAATTGTCCGAATGAGTTGCCAGCCATGTTTTAGTTTAACATCAAAGTTATTGTATTTGTTCCAAAATAAAACCGGCCTTTTGCATTTGTTGCCAATAGTTGGGGTATGATTTTTCAACCACCTCAGGCTGTTCTATTCTTATTTCATCAAACACCAAAGCCAGTGCACTTAAACTCATAGCCATGCGATGATCGCCATAGGTTTTAAAAACAGGATGCAGTTTAGGATTAATAGATTCAACGGGGTGAATAGTTAATTCATTCTCATCATGCCTCACATAAAAACCACACGCATTTAATTCATTGCATAAGGCTGTTAAACGTTTGGTTTCTTTCGCTTCTAAATGTTGTACATGCGTAAAAGTACAAGGAATATTTAATGCACACATCAACACGGCAAGCGGAGGAACCAAATCGGGATAATCGCTCATGTTGTAACAAGCCTTTTCAATCATGGCATTATCCTTTTGTAATTCAATTCCAGAAGTGATTTGATCGCTATTCACCCCAAAACGAGCCATATAATTGGCCACAACCGAATCGCCTTGAGCACTATTCAACATCAATTGGTTTAGTTGAATTTGTGCAGATTGACTTAAAGCTGTATGTACATACCAAAATGCTGCAGCACTCCAATCTGCTTCAACTGTTAATGAGGATGGAGGCTGAACTATACCTGAATAAGGTTTGATTACAATATCTTGTTCAATATGCACGTCTAAACCACACCATTGCATGGCACGAGCCGTCATTTGTATATAAGGCATTGAAACTTGTGAAGGATGAAGCGTAATCACCAATCCGTTGGTAAACCAAGGAGCCACCAACATCATGGCACTCACAAACTGGCTACTGATATTACTTCCCATTTCAATCACTCCACCTTTTAATTGTTTGCCTTTTACACGCAACGGAGGATATCCTTCATGGTGAATATAATCGATATCTGCACCTAAAGATTTTAAAGCTTCAACTAATGTATCAATTGACCTAGAATGCATTCGCTCATTGCCGTGTAAAATCACATCAGAACCCGGCAAGCAAGCATAATAGGCCGTTAAAAAACGCATGCACGTACCAGCATTTTTCACATCAACGGTTCCTTGAGTTTGGCTAAGTGCATGCTGCATAATACGCGTATCATCGGCATCGGAAAGTTGTTGAATAGAAAAACGTTGATGCAATAATTGTTGCAAAATGAGCAATCGGTTGCTGATACTTTTTGAAGCCGGTAAATCAACGGCTGCATGTATTTTTTTGGTGGGATGTTTAATTTTTAAAATGCTCATAAACTATCGTAATAGTTTAATGCCATGGCAATTTGCTGATCGGAAAAAGTATGGTTAATGGTGCCTTTACCAATTCGCTTTAGCAAAGTAAAATTAATTTCACCCGATTGGTTCTTTTTATCTTGACGCATGTATTTGATCAACTCCGGAGAAAGTACGTTGCGCAATGAATATTTTGGGAAATGAGCTAAAATAAAATCGCTGATGCTTCGCAATTCTTTTCCCGTTAATCCATTGTACTCTTTAGATAAGTAGGCTTCACAAATCATTCCTATGGCAATGGCTTCCCCATGCTTTAAAGGTTTTTTATCTTCTGCCAATGAGTATGCTTCAATCGCATGACCAATGGTGTGACCGAAATTTAATAATTTGCGGTGGTTCTTTTCTTCCGGATCTTTTTTAACCACTTGCATCTTCACCTTGATAGAACCATTAATGGCACTTGCATATTTTTCGGCATCAGGTTGGGCTATTTTATTGATTTTATCCCAATATTCTTCATCCGCAATCAAAGCATGTTTAATCATTTCGGCAAAGCCATTGTTTAATTCACGCTCATTTAAGGATTTTAAAAAATCAGGATAAATATAAACACCTGAAGGTTGTTCAATTAGCCCAATGGCATTTTTTATACCCGCATAATCAAACCCTAACTTTCCGCCTATGCTACTGTCAACCATGGCCAAAAGGGTAGTTGGTACATTTACAAAAGGAATACCGCGTTTAAAGGTGGCAGCGGCAAATCCGCCAATATCCCCAATTACACCTCCACCTAAATTAATTAATATCGATTGTTTGTCGGCATGATTTTTCAGCAATTCATCCCATATCAGTTGCACGGTAGGCAAAGTTTTATGAGCCTCTCCACTGCTGATTTTAATCACCTTGGTATCAAACAAGGTTTTTTGAAGAATAGGAAGGCAATGTTTTTCCGTTTCCTCATCAACCAATACAAACACCTGAGAGTAAGACTGCTCAATGAGTTGCTCCAGCAACACATCCGGCACTTCATTACCCAAATAAATGCTGTATTCTTTTAAATGATATTCCTTCAAACTTTGTAAAAATTAAACCAAAATGCTTTATTTATAAGGATAACCTTATTTTTGCGCGAACAAATTTGCTGTATTTTCAGTTAAATTAATAATTTGATTACAAAAAGTGCAAACATCAAACTCAACTGTAAGTTTTGAAAATACCGAGATTGCGTTCAAAGCAAAATCGGATGGGGCCTTAAAACAATCGTATTGGTTGTTTAAGCTAATTGGTTATAACTGGCTTGTAAAAGTTGGCCCACCGCTGGTTAATGCCGCATTTGCCATGCATTTGCCCATAATCGGCATTATTCGCAAAACGGTATTTAAACAATTTTGCGGAGGCGAAAGCATGGATGATTGCAACCAAACCATTGATGATCTTTACAGCTATAAGGTGGGCACCATTTTAGATTACAGTGTAGAAGGTGAGCAGGTTGAAGCCAATTTTGATGCCACCATGCAAGAAACCTTACACACCATTAGAAAGGCAAAAAGCAATAAAAAAATTCCATTCACGGTATTTAAAGTAACCGGTGTTGCACGTTTTGATTTGTTGGCAAAAGTAAACGCCAAACAAGTATTAACAGCAGCTGAAGAAAGTGAATTTGGCAGAGTAAGAAACCGCATTCACACCATTTGCAAAGAAGCACATGCGAATAACGTACGTATTTTTATTGACGCGGAAGAATCGTGGATACAAGATGCCATTGATGATATGGCACGCGAAATGATGTTGGAATTTAACCGCACAAGTTGCATTGTTTACAACACCTTACAAATGTACAGGCATGATCGTTTGGCTTATTTGCACACTTGCTACCAAGATGCTGTTGCCCACAATTATTTGCTTGGGTTAAAATTGGTACGTGGTGCCTACATGGAAAAAGAACGTAAACGTGCCGATGACATGGGTTATATGAGTCCGATACAACCGAATAAAGAAGCAACAGATAAAGATTATGATGAAGCATTAAAGTTTTGTATGCTTCACCTGGATAAAATTAGTATTTGTGCAGGTTCGCACAATGAAGAAAGTAGTTTGTTACTTACCCGATTGATGCAAGAAAAAGGGTTGGCTCACGATGATGAACGTATTTTCTTTTCGCAATTGTTTGGCATGAGCGACCATATCAGTTTTAACCTATCCAGTGCAGGTTACAACGTTGCCAAATATTTACCTTACGGTCCGGTAAAATCAGTAATGCCATACTTGTTTAGAAGAGCTGCTGAAAACACTTCGGTTAAAGGTCAATCAGGGCGTGAACTTACTTTGATAACGAAGGAAGTGAAGCGCAGAAAAACGAATCGGTAAGCGATACTTCTACACCATCGGTTAAATCAAAAGTTTGGGTTGAAGCATTGAGATATGGTTTCGCCTGATGAGCCGTGGCTTGGTCAGTCCATGCTATTTTTTTAATTTCATCAATGGCACAAGGATTCAATTGTTCATCCATGATAATGCGTTGATGGGTTAGGTATGGAACCACTCTCAAAAATCCTCTCCTATCCACTGAATTCACCAAAATCATGTCTTGTTGATTCAATTTTGACAACAACTGTTTACCTTGATGTTGTAAGCGCGCATAATCATACAAATACAATAACATGCCAATACAAAGCAGCAATAAAAACCAGGCCGCATGCCAATTTATTTTTTCAATTTGAATAGCTATAAAATAAGCGATTAAAGGATACACCAACATCAGATAATGCCCGCCCATAGCATGTTGTGGTGTTAAAAATAAAAGATAAGGAACAACGGCAAGCACAATGGCACAACACAAAAACCATCCAATAAAAGAAGGCTGCATCAGTATGGTGAGTTGAAGTAATTTTTTCCGGTTGAAATAACCTAAAAGAAACACACCCAACAGAAGTAGGCCAATCACCATCAACACCATCATATTGGATAATTGCATCCACATGGCTTTAAGCTGTAAAACCGGAAATAATAGTTGCACAAATGCCAGTACCACTTTACCCGTGCGCAAAGGCAATTCATTCCAATTAAAATTTTGTGCCCTGTGTTGTTGCAATAAAAATTGATCCACCACACCCGGATGTATCAACCACAATAACAGCAAACTCGATAATATGGCCAATAGCAAATAGGCGGCTTGTTTAGGGTTGCGTTTAATGAGCATAGCATAGGCCACATAGGCAAATACAAAGTACAACATCAGGTATTGGGTGAGCATACCTCCTAAAGTAAACGCAGCAAATAAAATGATGTATTTTGTTTTGGCTTGTTGTACGAATTGCAAATAACTCCATAACATGGCCAAATGAAATAAACCCAATAATTCATATTGCCTTGCTTGAAATCCCACAGGAAGTATGGCAGGACTTAAACACCATAACAACAAAGCGAGCAATCGAACGGATTGGCTGAAGTTCAATTGCTTACCCATTTGAAGCAAAACCAAAGCAGAAAGTGTGTGTAATAAAACATTAAGTACAACACCAGATATAAACAATGGAATGGGCAAGAAGAGCCACATATGCAAAAGCCAGAAATAGAGTGGCGGATGCAAATCGGTTTTGGTTAATTCAGGAGCAATATTTTTAAAGCTACCCGGCTTTGATTGAAAAAATTTTTGCCAATCGGAAGCTGTAGTTACTTTTCCATATACATCATGTTGCAGGCGCACTTGTTCATAGGCCTCTTGGTTACCGGTTGCACTTAAGTAACTGATCGTTTCATCACCCGTTGGGATGGTTTTAGTAACCATAATCCAAACATAAGTAATCAGCATGGCTGCGAAAGCACATACAAATAAAGAATCAGGTTGTGTGAAACGTTTCATGCATTTTAAGGTGTTTCACAACCCACAAAAAGTTTACTCGGTTGTTGATAATTGCATTTTTTTGGAAAGTGTTCCACGCCTAAAAAAGTGCGTAACTCCCTAAAAAACAAAAATAAAAACTATCAACATACCTGTTGAAACAATGTGTTCAGGTTGTCTATATGTTCAAGTTTACAAGCACGTAATTTGATGCACAAGGTAACAAAAAAATACATGCAATTAACGTATCTCGGACATTCTTGTTTTTTACTTGAAACAGCAGGCAAAAAACTCATCTTCGACCCATTCATTCGAAACAATGAATTGGCCAAGGATAAAGTTTCGTTTGAAGAACTTGAGGCTGATTACATTTTAATATCGCATGGGCATGAGGACCATACTGCCGACCTAATTGATTTGGCAAAACAAACCGGAGCAACCGTGGTGTGCAGTTGGGAAATTCATGCTTGGCTAAATCAAAAAGGTATTACTAAAACACACCCAATGAACATTGGTGGTAAATGGCAATTTGATTTTGGTACCGTGCACATGGTATTTGCAGCACATTCAAGCTCATTACCTGATGGCTCTTATGCCGGTGTCGCAGCAGGATTTATCATTGAATCGAACGGTAAAAAAATATACTATGCAGGTGATACTGCCTTAACATCCGACATGCAATTGATTCCAACCAAACACAAACTGGATTATGCATTGTTGCCCATAGGCGATAACTTCACCATGGATTATAAGGATGCTTGCACAGCAGCACGTATGATTCAATGCAAACAAATTATTGCCATGCATTTCGATACGTTTGGTTTTATTCAGGTAAACCATGAAGAGGCCTTGGCTCATTTTAAACAACATGAAATAGCACTTACTATTCCACAAATCACACAAACAATTCAACTTTAAAATTATAGCGGTATAAAATCATATTTATGGGAAAAATAATTTCGGTAGTAAATCAAAAAGGCGGTGTAGGGAAAACCACCACTGCAGTGAATTTAGCAGCCAGCTTAGCGGTGCTTGAATACAAAACATTGGTAGTTGATGCCGATCCGCAAGCAAATACCACTTCACATTTGGGCTTTGACCCCAAGTCGGTACAAAGCGGTTTATATGAGGTGTTGATTAATGATATTTCAGCACGCCAAGCCATCATTAAAACGGAAGTAGACTTTTTAGAAATATTACCTTCAAACATCGACCTGGTTGGTGCCGAGATTGAATTGATTAATATTCCAAATCGTGAACGTGTAATGCGCCATGCACTTGATTTGATTAAAAAAGATTACGACTTTATTATTATCGATTGTTCACCATCATTAGGCTTAATTACCACCAACTCATTAACGGCTAGTGATAGTGTTATTATTCCGGTTCAGTGCGAATACTTTGCATTGGAAGGTTTGGGTAAATTACTCAACACCATTAAAATTGTACAAAGCAGCTTAAATCCGGAGTTGGCTATTGAAGGACTTTTATTAACCATGTACGATATGCGTTTACGCTTGAGTAACCAAGTGGTGGAAGAAGTGAAAATGCATTTCCAACAAATGGTGTTTGATACCATAATTCAACGTAATACCCGTTTAAGTGAAGCACCAAGTTTTGGCAAAGCGGTAATTGCTTATGATGCTGAATGTAAAGGTACCATCAACTACTTAAACTTAGCAAAAGAGTTGTTAAACAAAAACGGACTCAGTAAAATAAGCATGACCGAAACCAGTTTATTAAATTAAGAAAGAGGAGAGTTAATATTATGAGTAATCCACGTAAAAATGCATTAGGCAGAGGTTTAAGTGCCTTGTTAGAAAATGCAAATACCGATATCACCAATACAAGTATAGAGCCCAAACCGGCCAATACCATTAGTGAAATATTAATCAGCCAAATTCAGGCAAACCCTTTTCAACCCCGTACCGATTTTGATGATACAGCTTTACAAGAATTATCGGAATCGATTAAAGTACATGGCGTAATTCAACCGATTACCGTGCGTAAGATGGGTTATGATACGTACCAAATTATTTCAGGTGAGCGCAGAACCCGTGCCAGTATTTTAGCCGGATTAACTAAAATACCTGCCTACATTCGTGTTGCGAATGACCAAGAGATGCTTGAAATGGCATTGATTGAAAACATTCAGCGTGAGGAATTAAATCCGATTGAAATTGCTCTTAGTTACAAACGCTTGATGGACGAGTGTAGTTTAAAACAAGATGAAGTGGGTGACCGTGTTGGAAAAAATCGCAGTACAGTTACCAACTATTTGCGTTTACTTAAACTACCTGATAGTGTGCAAGCCGCTTTGAAAGAAGGCAGAATTTCAATGGGCCATGCGCGTGCCATTATTAATGTAGATGATCCGCAAAAACAAGAGTGGATGTTGGAACAAATGTTGGCTAACGAATTGAGCGTACGTAACGTAGAAAACTTGGTGCGTGAAGAACAACAAAAAACAGAAACCAAACCGGCCAAACCGGCCAAAGCCTCTAAATCGGAAGCATTGGTTGAATACCAAAAAAACTTAAGTGAAGTATTCAATACAAAAATTTCAATTAAGGCAGATGATAAAGGAAGAGGTTCTATTAAAATTCCGTTTCGCTCACAAGCCGATTTGCAAAGAATTTTAGACTTAATGCAGATTGAAGCATAAGCAATTGTAATAAGAAATAACACCAAAGCCGCAGGTATAACTACTTGCGGCTTTTTTTGTAAGCAACTTATCCAACACAAACCCTATCGTAAAATCAAGCATTTTAGCTATTTTCGCAGCGTTTAATGAAATACTTCATTTATATCGCAATTATTGGGTGCTGCCTTTTGCCTGCTAAGTTGTGGGCGCAAGCCGGACCAATTAACGACAGTTCAGTGGTTGGCAATCCGGTTAATTTTTCGAACACCAATTCGGAAAGTGTAAGCCCAAATTCATTAAAGAACCAACCATCTGCCGACACCATTCAGCGACACTCACCCCGAAAAGCTACTTTGCTGAGTATGGCATTACCCGGAGCCGGGCAAATTTATAACCGCAAATATTGGAAGGCACCATTGGTTTATGTTGCCGGTGGAGCAGCTATTTATTCTATCCTTTTTTATAACAAAGAATACAACGGATTTAAAGAAGCCTACGCGTTTAGAGTTACCAACGGATTTAATGAAGAAGAATTTTATAATCAATTTCAAACACCTACTTTAAAAAGCTACCGCGACTACTATCGTTACTATCGTGATTTATCCTACATTGCTTTAGGTGCAGTGTATATTTTACAAGTGGTAGATGCAGCTGTAGATGCGCACTTTTATGATTTTAAAATAACCGAAGATCTTACCTTAAATGTGATGCCAACCGTTGGATTTACACAAGGCAGGCCCAATCATCAACTTAGCTTTGCACTTCGATTTTAAAATATGCAGCATAAGTTGTACCTTTATAACCGCTTTAAACGATAAGTTTCACTAAATAACAACACACATGAAAATAGCACTGTTAGGTTACGGTAAAATGGGAAAAGCGGTTGAAAAAATTGCCGTAGCAAAAGGGCATGAAATTGTATATAAAGTTAGCCTCGAAAATGCATTTGATTTTATGCCTATTAGCCTTGAAAATGTGGATGTGGCTATTGACTTTAGCATGCCAAGTGCAGCCGTAGATAATATACTCAAATGTTTTGAAGCCAAAGTTCCGATTGTGGTAGGTACAACAGGATGGTATGATCAGTTTGAAGAAATCAAACAAAAATGTTTAACCGAAGGGCAAACCATGGTGCACAGTACCAATTTTAGTG
>JBKDBG010000050.1:0-12848 GCA_046314755.1 Bacteroidota bacterium
AGCGATTACGAAATTGTATTTTATAAAAACATTTACAACGAACGTTGGTGGATGGAAGTTCCCTATCCGAAAGAAAGAACGCACCAAAAAGGAACCTTTATGGTGCCTTGCAGTTACAATGATTATCAATCGGCATTAAACGATGAAATACCTGACCGCTGGATGAGAGCCTACCAAAAATTGTTATAAAGTTTAGGTTGATGAGGAATGAAACAAACTCATCATTCCTAAAAGCCCACCGCTGTGTATCAACAACAGTTTACTCCCATTTGCATAATAGCCGCTTTCAATTAAATGATGCACGGCCCATAGCATTTTTCCGGTATACACCTGATCGAATAATATACCTGTTTGTGCAGCATATTGTTGAATAAATTGTAAATATTCAGGAGTGGTTTTTGCATAACCGCCCACATGAAATTGATGATGAATGTGCACTTGATATCCTGCCATGGTTGCCACTTCATCATCCATAACTTCTGCACCTTTAAGCACGCAAATACCTTCGGCTGTTATGTTTTTCAACTGAGCAGCTTTAGCAATTCCGCTTAGCGTTGTTCCTGTTCCTACTGCACATAAAACATGTGTTACATCCGATACGTCTTCTAAAATTTCTTCACAACCCAAAACGGCTAAATCACCTTTCCCTCCTTCATCAATAAAATACGTTTCATCATTTGCTACGGTTTGATACAAGGCCCTTTTATCACGATAAGTTTCACGCGAAACAAAATACAAATGCATGCCATACCATTTGCATAAATTTAAAACGGCATTGTTCACTTCTTCTCCCCTTACAAAAGCTGTTGTTTTTATTCCGTACATGGCACCTGCGCAAGCCAAGGCCACCAAATGATTGCTGTAGGCACCTCCAAAACTTACGGCATGTTTTTTTTGGGTAGCCACCAAATCACGAAACACGTATTTTAACTTTCGCCATTTGTTACCTGAAATAAATGGATGCAAATAATCTTCGCGTTGAATGAATACCTTTACGCCATGTGCTTCATAAAGCGGATGGTGTAATGGCTGAACAGGAGGTTTAAAAGGTAAATCAAACATTACCTGATGCGTAATCTTTGTCCCACCGAAATGGTATTATCCAACATGTTATTCAATTTGCGCAATACTTCTACGGTTACACCATATTTTCTTGAAATAGAATATAACGTTTCTTTTTCACGTACCTCATGATAAACAGGTTCGTTGCTGTTTAAATCGGCATCTTTTACTTCAGTTTTTTCACCATTTAACGGAATCACAATCAACTCATCGCCTACCCTTAAAGTATCATTGCTCAACTCATTTAGCGCACGCAACTCCACCACGGTTGTTCCATATCTTCTTGCAATACTATACAAGGTTTCGTTTTGTTTCACAACATGATAACCAGGCACCACAGCTTCTTCTTTATCATTTATTGCAGGTTGATTCGGATTGATAATTAAACGCATTCCGGCTGTAATATCTTCCGTTCTTAAACTGTTCAATTCCATGATACCTTCAATACGCACATTGTATTTTTTGGCAATACCAAACAACGATTCACCTTTTTGAACGGTATGAAAAAACGCCATGTCATTTTTATTATCCGGAATGTTGATGGCAAATTCATCTTCAGGTAAAACTGGTCTGATGGTGGCTATATTCTTTTTCGGATCATCGTAAATAATATTATTAAAGGTACTGTCGATATTGTTAATAGCCGTGGTACGAAGTTTAGGTATGCTGTTTCGTTTACCCTTCAGGTGCAATACTTCGCCCGACCCAGGCTCTTGCCCGTCTTTCATTAAATTTTTGCTGTACAATTTGCTTAACTTAATTCCAAAACGTTGTGAAATTTTGTGCATGTTATCACCCTCTTTTACCAAGTAAGTTTCAACACTGCCTTTATAATTTTTAGGTTTGATGTAAATGGTATCCCCAATTCCAATCACCGCATCTTTGGATAAATCATTGTACTTATAAATTTGCCAAACTCGCATATCGTTTTCAAGTGCGATACTGGCATAGCTGTCGTTTTTACGCACCACAATAGCCGGAATATTATTAATGGTAACTTTGGTATGTTCGGCCGCAAATACTTTATGTTCTTCCTTATGCGCTTCAACCTCTTTTAAAGTAGGTTTCATCAAATCAAACCTTTGTAATTTGTGACGTTCAATAAGGCTGATTAACAAATTAGGATAATTAGGATTAGTGGCATAACCGGCACGCTTCAAACCTTCGGCCCAACCTTTATAATCGGTAGGCTCAAGGTCGAATAAAAAAGCATAACGCGGACTTTTCATCAAAAAATCGGAGTGATCGCGGTAGCTGTCGCGTGCGGTTGGATATTTTCTAAAACACTCTTGCGCCTCATCATCATCTTCTTTTATGGTTTCACCGGTCCAATCTTTTTTGCATTTAATCCCAAAATGATTGTTGCCGATTAAGGCCAATCGGCTGTTTCCATTTCCACTTTCCAATAAACCCTGTGCAAGCGTAATACTGGCCGGAATTCTGCTTCTATGCATTTCTTCAACCGCTATTGGCGAATACTTTTCAAGGTATTGCTCAACCGTCATTTTAAAAGGAAACTCAGCTGTTGGTTTGGGTTGTGCAATTACCCTTTTGTAACTGCCAATTACCAACACACCAATAAACAAGAAATAACAAATAAGCCTCATATTACAAATTTAGGTTGCAATCACCGCTCTTCATCACTTTGGCTGATGAGCTTACCCACAACTGTATGTTGTGGTGGGCAATAATGGAATGTAAATTGGTATGGTTTCATTTTCAATATGTTTACTAATGCATAGTACATTTCCCCTCATAAGTATTTACTGATTGATTTGATAAGATTTTCATAATATCAATACACTTTCACAATAAATCTTAATTTTGTCGTTTCCCACATTAAAAAGTAAATGCACTTATGCTGAAAAGAGCTACAATAAATTGGATTTCGGTTTTGTTGATGTTTGGAATGAACTACAGGTTGTTTGCACAACATGGTCCAACCACTTTAAGCAAAACACCTGAATGGAACATTACTGTAAAAGAACAAAACATAAAAGTTGGCGATGTAATTACTGTAACCCTCACCAGTAAAATTGAACCCGACTGGTATATGTACAGTAATGATTTTGATCCTAATCTTGGTCCAACGGTAGCCGAATTTACTTGGGAATCAAACCCAACTTACGAGTTAGTGGGTAAAGCCACTCCGATGGGTGCAAAAAAACATTACGAAGAAGTTTGGAAGGGTGATGTTTCCATCTTTACCAAAAAAGCGGTGTTTGTTCAGAAAATAAAAATCAAATCAACACAACCCAAAATAAAGGGCTCCATTTATTTTCAGGAGTGTAATGAAGTAAGCGGCATTTGTATGCCACCCTACGATGTAGCTTTTGAGGTAAAAGTATCGAATGTAACAGAAGGTACGGCAAACAAAACCGGAGCCCTTGAAACTTCAGAAGATACAACCGCTGCTGCTTCAACCAACACCGGTGAAGATACGACCACACAAACAATCAATTCAACCGACAGCAGCAAAACCTCTGCTACCGTTGCAGCATCAAACAATAACCAACAACCCAAAGAAACCATGACCATGTTTATCTTATTGGCCATGCTAGGTGGATTGGTGGCAGTAGCTACTCCGTGTGTATTTCCAATGCTGCCAATGACGGTTAGTTTTTTCACGAAAAAAAGCAGCTCAAAAACGCAAGGAATTAGCAGGGCATTAACCTTTGGTGCTTCCATTATTGGTATTTATGCTTCACTCGGATTCATTTTTGCTTTGTTTGGTTTAGGGCCTGACTTTGGCAATTGGTTAAGTACACATTGGTTGCCAAACATTTTATTCTTTATCATCTTTTTGGTTTTTGCAGCCTCGTTTTTTGGCATGTTTGAAATTACCTTACCACATGGATTGGTAAATAAGATAGATTCAAAAAGCAGTATGACCAATTTTGCCGGGTTATTTTTTATGGCCTTTACGTTGGTGTTGGTTTCATTTAGTTGCACCGGACCCATTGTTGGCAGTTTATTAATTGAAGCGGTTGGCGGTAAATTTTTAAAACCTTTGTTAGGCATGGCAGCATTTGGTGCAGGCTTGGCTTTACCGTTCACCTTGTTCGCCATATTCCCAAGTTATTTACAAAACCTTCCCAAATCAGGTGGTTGGTTAAATTCGGTAAAAGTAGTGTTGGGTTTTGTGGAGGTGGCATTTGCCTTCAAATTTTTGAGCACGGCAGATGTGGTGTACCATTGGGGAATTTTAGATCGTGAAGTTTACTTAGCCATTTGGATTGTATTGGCTATTTTGCTTGGATTATACTTGTTGGGTAAACTTAAATTCAGCCACGATACTGATATTCCTTATATCAGCGTGCCACGTTTAGGTTTAGCCATTGCCTCTTTCACCTTTGCCGTTTACATGATACCCGGATTATTTGGGGCTCCTTTAAAAGCATTATCAGGTTTATTACCTCCTTTACAAACACAAGATTTTGTATTGGGAAGTGGCAGTAATTCTGTTGAGCAATCTCATGCATCAAACGTTAAGCATGGCGATTTTTTACACTTGCCACATGGCATTACCGGTTATTTTGATTACAGGCAAGCCTTAGAAGAATCGAAAAAACAAAACAAACCTATTTTTATTGATTTTACAGGTCATGCCTGCGTGAATTGCCGTAAAATGGAAGAATATGTTTGGGCAAAACCGGAGGTGTTAAAGCGATTAAAAGAAGACTTTATTGTGGTGAGTTTATATGCCGATGAAAGAAAAGTATTGCCTGAACAGGAATGGTACACCTCACCGCGTGATGGAAAAATGAAAAAAACTATTGGTGAACAAAATCAAGATTTACAAATAAGCAAATACAACTTTTCGGCACAACCGCAATACATTGTAATTGATGCGAATGAAAAGCAACTTTCGGGACCACATTTTTTTGATACCGATGAGCAAAAGTTTATTGAGTTTTTAGATAAAGGAAAACAAAACTACCAAGCCAAATAAAATGGATAGAATTAAAAGTCATTTTACCGAAGCCTTAGAAGTATTGCAATTGTTTGTGAACAACGAACACAACATAAAGCAATTAGATGCAGCAGGCGCCTTGATGGTGGAAGCATTAAAAAACGGCAAAAAAATAATGAGTTGCGGTAATGGTGGCAGCATGTGTGATGCCATGCATTTTGCCGAAGAACTTACAGGAAGATATAGAGACGATCGAAAACCTTTGGCCGCAATTTCCATTTCAGACCCATCACACTTGGCATGTGTAGGAAATGATTATGGTTACGACTTTGTATTTAGTCGTTATGTTGAAGCAGTAGGCAATGAGGGCGATGTATTACTGGGCATTTCAACCAGCGGTAATAGCAAAAATGTATTAAACGCCATTGAAACAGCCAAACGTAAAGGCATAAAAGTGGTAGGTTTAACCGGAAAAGACGGAGGTAAAATGAGTGGTTTGTGTGATGTAGAAATACGTGCACCAAAAAGTAACTATGCCGATAGGGCTCAAGAAATTCATATTAAGTGTATACATGCCTTAATTGATTATATAGAGCAACACATGGCATAAAACTAAAAACGATACTTCAACAACCTAGATAAAAACACAAAAGCCCGATTTAATCGGGCTTTTTTCATTCAAACGATTGGGGGAATTTGAATGTTCAAGTGTTTTGGTTATTTTATAATTGCTCTAGAGAGCAACATAAACTAACCGACAGGTAAAGTTATTAAGGTTAAAAGCAATTCAAATGTAAGACTAACACTGAGTATACCTCAACTCCATTTCACCAATTGCTCATTTTGATTCACCATTTCAATTTTTGGTTGCTTGATGCGCAAAAACAACGAGGGCCGTTGCTTCGCAACGGCCCTCGTTTCTATGATCAAATGCTAAATCTTATGCCTCTGTGTTTGGCGCCTCTTCAGACTTTTCAGGGTTGGCATCTTCTGCTGCTGTTTGTGCACTTTCTACCACAACTGCCTCTTCTTCCTTTTCGGTATCATAAGGTCGTTTGCCTAATATTTCTTCCAAATCATGCTGAAACAATATTTCACGTTGCAACAAAATTTGTGAAAGTTCTTCTAACTTATCTTTTTTCTCTAATAACAATGCTTTGGTTCTGTTGTAGCAATGCTCAATTAATTGGCGCACTTCCACATCAATCATCTCAGAAGTTTTTTCACTGTATGGTTTTGTAAACCCATACTCGTTTTGTGCATCATAAAAACTTACATTACCCACTTTATTATTCATTCCGTAAATGGTTACCATGGCATAAGCCATTTTGGTAATGCGTTCCAAATCATTTTGAGCACCGGTACTTATTTTTCCAAAAACAATATCCTCTGCTACACGTCCGCCTAAGGTCATGCACATCATGTTTTCCATTTGTTCGGTGGTGTATAAATACTGGTCTTTTGGTAAATACTGTGCATAACCTAATGCAGCTACACCTCTGGGTACAATAGATACCTTCACCAATGGGTCTACATCTTTTAAAAACCATCCTGCAATGGCATGTCCTGATTCGTGGTAAGCTATGATGCGTTTTTCATCGGCTGAAATGATCTTATTTTTCTTTTCCAATCCACCAATAACTCTGTCAATGGCATCTTGAAAATCTTGCATTTCAACCTTATCCTTATTTTTACGTGCAGCAATTAAAGCGGCCTCGTTACATACATTGGCAATATCGGCTCCGGCAAATCCTGCAGTTTGTATCGCCAATCTATCGGCATTTACATCATCACTCAATTTTATTGGCTTTAAATGCACTTTAAAGATTTCGGCACGTCCGGCTAAATCCGGTTTGTCAATGGATATTTGTCTATCAAAACGACCCGGACGTAAGAGCGCAGCATCTAAAATATCAGGTCTGTTGGTGGCAGCTAAAATAATTACCCCTAAATCTGTTGAGAAACCATCCATTTCGGTTAACAACTGATTCAATGTATTTTCTCTTTCATCGTTTCCGCCTTGCACAACATTACGGCCACGGGCACGACCCACGGCATCAATCTCGTCAATGAAAATAATACAAGGTGCTTTTTCTTTTGCTTGTCTGAATAAATCTCTTACCCTGCTGGCCCCAACACCCACAAACATCTCCACAAAATCAGAACCCGATAAAGAGAAAAATGGAACACCCGCTTCACCCGCAACCGCTTTAGCTAAAAGGGTTTTACCGGTTCCCGGAGGGCCAACCAACAAAGCACCTTTCGGTATTTTACCACCAAGATTAGTGTACTTTTTCGGATTCTTCAAAAAGTCAACAATCTCCATAATTTCTACCTTGGCTTCATCTAATCCGGCTACATCTTTAAACGTAACTTTTACCAGGTTTTCTTTATCAAACAATTGAGCTTTCGATTTTCCGATATTAAATATTTGTCCGCCTCCGGCTCCGCCACCACCCATTCTGCGCATTAAAAACATCCATAATCCTATGAGCAATAAAAATGGTAGTAACCAACCTAAAATTTCGCCAAAATAGTTGTGTTGCGTAGTATACTCTATCGGAATTTGTAAGGTAACTCCGGGATTGCGCTTTTCATACTCAGCCTTTGCAGCTGCCATATCGTTGTTGAATTGGGTAACATCACCAATTTCAAAATAGTAATGTGGACCCACCTCGTTACCGAACAGGCTATTGTTTTTTAATTCTTTGTAGCGCTCACTTTTTAGTGCTTCCTTTTTTAACGTAACCTCTGCACGCTCTTTATTCACCACCACAATTCGCTCTACGTCATTGGCCATAATCATATCACTTTGCACCCTAAACCAAGTAGTTTTAAAGGCAACATCATGCGGCATAAGTTGTATGGTAATAAAAATAACAGCTATAATTCCATAAATCCAATAGAAATTAAACTTGGGCATTTGCGGAACTTTTGGTTTTCTTGGATCTGTTCCTCCGGGTTTTAAATCATTTTGTTGCATCTTTTAGTATCTTCTGACTTTTAATAAATAAGCAATAATTAAGTTAAATTGTTTGTGGCATGAGTTGTTTGTATACCCAACTTTGTGCAAGCGGAATATAAAAATGCTCTCTAAATTTACCCATAGTGGTTATTGTTTTATCAGCAACCAAGGTATGTTCATTTATTTGTTGTTCCAACAATGCCGTTGATAATCCTTGTTTATTGGTAATGGCTAAGGTTCCGTTTGGTTGTTTATATTCAACTTGCAAACGATTGAATAATGTTAAACCCGTTTGGTGCTCCCATTGTTGCACCAAATGAACCGATTTATCAATTCCACAACCGCTTACATCATGATGAGCTACATCAACACCAAAAACCAAAAACACATCATCCATGATGATAAAGGATGCTTTTAATGGCATTTGATGTGCCGTCCATTGTTGCGTAAACTCAATGGCTTGTGTATTGATTTGATTTTGCTGCGCTTGGGTTAATGGTGCGGCAGAAGCATAAATCCAAACCCTGGCCTCATCAGGTAGTTGATTAAATGAAACGTGCATATCGAGGCGAATTTAACCAAAAATCAAGCCATTGCCATATTGGCTGCTTAATCAATTGAAATTTTAAGTGAAGCATCCGTGTATAATATTTCAAAAAAGTATCGAATACATTGGTTTATAAAGCAGTAATTGCTCCAGAATCCATTACATGATACTCATCAGGATAGGCGAACCAACTTGTTTGATAGGTGAAATTATACTGCCAGTAACTGACATCCGTTTGGATTGTTTTGAATGACAACGTAGTTTTAGTTATCATTGCAACATAAGATTTTAATAGCGTGAACCATACTGATATTGTAATTGTTGGTGCAGGACCTGCAGGTTGTTCAACTTCCTTGTTTTTAGCCAAACAAAAAATACCGCATACCATTATTGAAAAAGCAATATTTCCGAGAGATAAGGTGTGTGGCGATGCCTTAAGCGGAAAAACGGTGTATGTACTGAATCAACTTAACCCTGATATTGTTCCGGCATTTGCAGGATTAAACCAAGAGTTTATTGACAGTTGGGGTGTTAAGTTTGTGGCACCAAACGGTAAGGCTATTGATATTCCTTTCAAACAAGACATCAGTAAAGAAAAATACCCCCCCGGATTTATCAGTAAACGCATGGATTTCGACCATGAGTTGTTCAAAAGATTGGACCGCAACTATGCACACGTAATTGAAGGCGCTGAGGTAACCGATGTATTGCAACAAAATGGGTTAAGTGAAATCAACTACACCCAAAACAACCAATCATTCCAAATAAAAAATATCAAATTGGTGGTTGGTGCCGAAGGCGATAGAAGCATTATTGGTAAAAAACTTGGCTTGATAAAAAAGGAAAATGATCATTATTGCGCGGGTATTCGTGCCTACTACAGCGGAGTTGAAGGCATGCATCCTCAAAACTTTATTGAGCTCCATTTTTTACCTGAAATGTTGCCGGGTTACTTTTGGATTTTTCCATTGCCTAACGGCATGACTAATGTGGGTGCAGGGATGTTAAGCAGCGAGGTAAGTAAACGAAAAGTAAACCTCAAACAAGACATGCTTGACGCCATAGCCAACAACCCGAATATTAAAAACCGTTTTAAAAATGCTAAGCTTGAGGGCAAAATTCAAGGCTGGGGATTACCCCTTGGAAGTAAAAAGCGTCCTTTAAGCGGAAATGGTTTTTTACTTACGGGTGATGCAGGTGCACTTATTGATCCGTTTACGGGTGAAGGTATAGGAAATGCTTTATACAGCGGAATGATGGCCGCTGATGTGATTGCTGAGGCCATAAAAAATAACCGTTTTGATGCAACTTTTTTAAACCAATATGATGTGGCCTTTTACAACCGACAGTGGGATGAATTAAAACTTAGCCATACCATGCAAAAGTTATGCAAATACCCATGGCTGTTTAATTTTGTAGTAAATAAAGCACATAAAAATAAGGCCCTTCGCGAAACCATCAGTTGTATGTTTGAAGACCTTGATTTACGGGCCAAATTGCGCAATCCGTTGTTCTACTTTAAGCTTTTGTTAAACGATTAAATAATTTGCAAGCACAGCATATCGCGAGGCGGAATAAGTACATCAAAACTTTATACCCTGATTTGGGTTAATAGTTATTTATTTGGGTTTTAAAATAAATACTATTTTTGCAGCCGTGAAAATTGCAGTTATTGGAGGAGGCGCAGCCGGATTTTTTGCTGCCATACATGCCGCACAGGCAAATACAGAAAATGAAGTTATTCTGCTCGAAAAAACCGGAAAGCTGTTAAGCAAGGTTCTGGTTTCAGGCGGTGGTCGTTGTAATGTAACCCATGCGTGTTTTGAAAATAACCGATTGGCAACAAACTACCCACGTGGGGAACGTCAATTGAAAAGTGCATTTTCTCGTTTTAGTGTGAATGATACCGTTAAATGGTTTGAAGGAAGAGGCGTAAAACTAAAAACAGAGTCGGACGGACGCATGTTTCCAATAACCGATAACAGCGAAACAATTGCTGAATGTTTACTCAACGAAGCCAAAAAACTCAAGGTGAATATTGAGTTAAATACTGACATTAAAGCCATACAACCTCATTTAAACGGAGGGTTCACTTTGAGCGATCAAAGTGGCCGTCATATCAAAGCAGATAAAGTAATTGTAACCTCAGGCGGATATGCCAAACCGGAAGGCTTTGAATGGCTCAAACTCTTGGGGCATAAAATTATTCAACCTGTACCCTCTCTTTTTACATTTAATGTTCCAAATAACCCTGTAACGGAATTAATGGGTATTAGTGTTGATCAGGTTAAGGTTAAAATTAATGAGTTAAAGCACGAATTTATTGGTCCCTTATTAATTACACATTGGGGTTTTAGCGGCCCTGCCGTACTTAAATTATCGTCATATGCCGCTCGTGAATTAGCAGATCTTGATTACGAATTTACGGCACAAATTAGTTGGTTAAGCGATAAAAAAGAAGATGCGGTTAGGAATGAATTGATGAACCTAAAAGCAGCCAACCCTGCAAAACATATGCGCAATTTATTTCCTTATCATCAACAACTCAGCAAACGTTTGCAAGATTATTTGTTTACCAAAGCCCATGTGGATGCCGATAAAAACTGGGCGGATATTTCAAAAGCAGATGTAAACAATTTGGTTGAAGTATTGCTGTACGATAAGTATCATGTTAAAGGGAAAACCACATTCAAGGAGGAGTTTGTAACCTGTGGAGGCGTTTCCTTAGATGATGTACACATGAAAAATATGGAAAGTAAACGTGTAAAAGGGCTTCATTTTGCTGGTGAAGTATTGGATATTGATGGGATTACCGGAGGGTTTAATTTTCAAGCCGCATGGACCACCGGATACATTGCAGGTACAAATGCCGGTAAGTAATCATCTAATTACTGCCACACAAACGAATGATTTTGCTGCCCTAAGGTAATTTGTTTATAATTGCTTAGGAATTTTTACCCCCACCAAAACGCTTAATGCAACTGGTACTCGAAAAACTAGGTTTTGCCTGTAGAAGGCTCGTTATAAGTTTGCTCTTTATGCATGTGGTAATATTATTATTACACCTTGCAGAAATTGCCATGAGTCACCAAGGATACTCACCATCCATTATTTCTTACTCTATATTGGCAGATGCAGCGTATATCGGACAACTTGCGTTAACGGTTGGCATTGCTTATTACGTACTCTATTTACTCAGTGATTTTATTGCACGCATGTTATTGGCCATGCTTTTTATTGTGCTGATTACAATGCAAATGGGGCTTATGCAGTATTTCCTCACTTCATCTACTTTGTTAGGAGCTGATTTTTGGACCTACAGCATGGAGGACATTACTTTTACCATCAAAGCTTCCGCTGAAATAAAGTGGTGGCAATTACTTATTATTCCCGTTTTTATCGGCATTGCCATGCGGATGCATTATGCCATGCAACAATATACCTTGCCGATTATTCCTTCTGTAGTTATCTATACCGGCTACATCATCTTATTTATCATCGCACAATCCAATTTCATTCCGCAAAAGAAAGACATCGCATCTCGTAACCTCTCTACCAACAAGAGTGCCTATTTTATTGAAAAATCAATACAACTTTGGCGTGATGAAACAGACCAGATTGCAGATGAATTGATTGCTGGGGATCATGAATTCCCCTTTCAAAGAATACATGATACAACAGACTTACTGGGCAATTACTTGCACAAAACCCCAATACCACCAAATGTGGTGATGGTAGTAGTTGAAGGATTAGGAAAAACCTTTGTTGGCAACAATGCAGAGTATGGTGGGGCAATGCCCTTTTTAGATTCATTAACCAACCAAGGTTTGTTTTGGAGTAATTTTTTAAGCACAACAGGTCGAACCTTTGGAATTATTCCCTCATTAACAGCCTCATTACCGTATGGTAAATCAGGTTTTATGGAGCTTGAAGAATACCCATATCATACCTCTATTATTAAAATACTAAAACAAAACGGCTATTATACCTCATTTTTTTATGGGGGTGATGCAAAGTTTGACGGACAAAAGAAATTTTTACAACAGCAAGAAATCGATCAAATTATTGACGAGTATGAATTTGATGACCAATACATCAAAATTCCACCAACTAAAGATGGATTTTCATGGGGCTACCAAGATGCTGAGGTATACAAAAGAAGCTTTGAACAAAAAAGACCCAAACAGCCTTACCTTGATTTGTTTTTAACTGTTACTTCTCATGAACCGTTTTTATTTAGTGGTATTGAAAAGTACCAACAAAGATTTAATAACTTCTTAGCCAAGGCTACTAACAAAACAGAAATAAAAGCAAACGAGAATGCTTTTAAAACCCTAATGTATGCTGATGATGCATTGCGA
>JBKDBG010000051.1:0-11137 GCA_046314755.1 Bacteroidota bacterium
AAATAGAGTTTGATGGTAACAATGTGAATGTGGTTGATTACAAAACGGGGCAGTTTGAACGAGCCAAATCTAAGTTTAGTCCGCCTAATAATGAGAAAGTAGAAAAGGCAAAAGCAGAAGGTAAAGAACCTAAGTTTGAAGATGAGTTTGGTGGAGATTATTGGCGACAAGCCGTGTTTTATAAAATATTAATGGATTATGATAAAAACACGGGCTGGCAAATGCAAAGTGCCGAGTTTGATTTTGTGGAGCCTGATAAGAACACACGAGAATACATTAAGCAACGTGTATACATAACACCTGAAGATGTTGCCATAGTTAAACAACAGATTACTATGGCCTACTCGGGAATAAAAACTAAGCAGTTTAACAAAGGTTGTGGCAAGGAAGATTGCATGTGGTGTAGCTTTGTTGATACCTACTATAACAACAATCAACCCTTTACTTTAGCCGCTTTGGCCAACAGCGATGACGATTAAGCTAAAAAGTCGTTAAAGTCGCGTTCCAGTTCAACAAATAAATCAATAAAAGTAATCATGTCGTTTTTTAAACGGGTGTGTTTACTTTCAACTTTGGTGCGCAACTCAGGAGATGGATGGATAACCAATACTTCAACGTCATTTTCGTGTGCTTTTACATCATGCCTTAATATGTCAATTACTTCACGCTGTCGAATAAATCGATTTTGAAATTGTTCAACATGGGCGGCAAAACTTTGGTTGTAAAAGGTTGGAATAAAATTTTCCAATTCATTTTGCATGCTTTGCAATTCTTTTTTGTAAAAGTCAATTTCGGCCAACCATTGGCTTATGGCTTTTTCAATGGGCATTTTAGAGGTTAGGGCTCCCATATGAATGAGTATTGATGTATCGTGAATATAGTGCATAACTCGTTAAATACAAGCTTTTTAATGAAAATCAGGTTTTTAATGTGGGTAACAAGCGTTAGGGGAAATTGATAATAATCTTTTTACGCCTCATGAAATAGGCTATTTTTGCGCCCGATAAAAATCTATTCAACATGGAATTCAGAATTGAACACGACACCATGGGCGAGGTAAAAGTACCTGCCGACAAATACTGGGGAGCACAAACCGAACGCTCACGTAATAATTTTAAAATTGGTCCTGAGGCCAGCATGCCAAAAGAAGTAATTCACGCTTTTGCATACCTGAAAAAAGCTGCCGCACATGCCAATTGTGAGTTGGGCGTTTTATCAGCCGAAAAACGTGATTTAATCAGCACCGTTTGTGATGAAATTTTAACGGGTACACTTGATGACCAATTTCCTTTGGTAATCTGGCAAACCGGAAGCGGTACTCAAAGTAACATGAATGCCAATGAGGTAATTGCTTATCGTGCTCATGTGTTAAACGGAGGTTCTTTACTAGATGAAACCAAAGTTTTACATCCGAATGATGACGTTAATAAATCGCAATCATCAAACGATACTTACCCAACCGCTATGCACATTGCTGCTTATAAAATGGTGGTTGAGGTTACCATTCCGGGTATCATGAAATTGCGTAACACATTGGCCAAAAAAGCGGAAGCATATAAAGATATTGTTAAAACCGGTCGTACCCATTTTATGGATGCCACCCCATTAACTTTGGGTCAAGAGTTTGGTGGTTACGTACAACAATTAGATAATGGTGTACGTGCATTAAATAATGCACTTGAAATGGTTAAAGAACTGGCGTTAGGCGGCACTGCTGTTGGAACAGGGTTAAATGCACCTAAAGGGTATGACGTATTGGTGGCTAAAAAAATTGCCGATTTTACAGGTTTACCTTTTATAACTGCACCTAATAAGTTTGAGGCTTTAGCTGCACATGATGCCATGGTTGAATTAAGCGGTGCTTTAAAACGTGTGGCCGTGAGTATGATGAAAATTGCTAATGATGTACGTATGTTATCATCAGGTCCTCGCAGTGGTATTGGCGAAATTGTTATTCCGGATAACGAACCGGGTTCATCTATTATGCCGGGTAAAGTAAATCCTACTCAACCTGAGGCAATGACCATGGTTGCTGCCCAAGTAATGGGTAATGATGTGGCTGTGTCAATTGGCGGAAGTACAGGTCATTTTGAGTTAAATGTATTTAAGCCATTAATTGCAGCTAATGTGTTACAAAGTGCCCGTTTGATTGGTGATGCTTGTGTGAGTTTTAATGATAAATGTGCTGAAGGCATTGAACCAAACCATGAAATGATTAAACGTCACCTTGAAAACAGCTTAATGTTGGTTACGGCATTAAATCCTCACATTGGTTATGAGAAGGCTGCTAAAATTGCAAAAACTGCACATAAAGAGGGTAAAACACTTCGTGAAGCCGCTATTGCCTTAGGCTATTTAACCAATGAGCAATTTGATGAATGGGTTCGCCCTGAAAAGATGGTTGGGAATTTATAAATCCATATATTCAATAAGTTTCAAAGGCTGCCTTGTGGCAGCCTTTGAATTTTAGTATACTTGCCTAAATGGAATTAATTACACCTGTTTGGAAAGGAATTATTACCGGGCTGTTGTTTACGTTAACGTTCGGCACGGTATTTTTTTCTTTAATTCAAACCAGTATAAAACGTGGATTTAAAAAAGCCATTTTTATTGCTGTTGGTGTATTATTGAGTGATGCTTTTTTTATTGCTGTAGCCTTATGGGGTACTTCTTTTATTGCAGCTGAAATGCATCGCTATGATCATGAAATACGCTCGGTTGGCTTTTTGTTTTTAATGGTTTTAGGGATTCGTTCCATCATTAAAAAAGAAAAAGACCACACCCATGATGCAGCACCTGCCGAAAAACATAATTTGTTGTATGCCATAAAAGGTTTGATGTTAAACAGCATCAATCCAATGGTATTAATCAGCTGGATTAGTTTAACCACTTACGTGCATTCTTCCAATAATTTTAACTTCGGGCAATTGCTGTTTTATTTTGCAGTGGTATTAACTACCATGTTCGCTACCATGTTTGGTATTGTGTATTTTGCCGATAAACTAAGAAACATTTTATCGGCCAAAAATTTGCATCGCTTAAATGTGTTTTCTGGCGTGGTGTTCATTGTATTTGCACTCATTATTATTTGGCCTGTAACCGGATTGGGGGCTCGTTAATTCCAAACTTTTGTTCCTTCGGTACAATTGGTGCAAATGTCAATTTCTTTTCTGCTTTTTAAAATGGCTCTTCTAAAGTTTTGGTATTTGTTCCCTCTCCACACCTCATCAAAATTTGTTTCGCTTACATTGCCAAATCGGTGTGTGGCATCTTTATCAAAACAACATGGCACAACCAATCCATCCCAAGTTACTACGCTGCCTCTCCACATTCTCCAACATTGATTGAGTAACTTGTTTTTAATACGATAGGTACCATCCTCAAGTTTTTCGTAACGACTTAAATCATTATTATCCGGAATGAAAGTATCGCTGGTTTGGTAATCATAAATTTGTGCAGTTTTAATGCCCAATTCATCTACACCAATCTCTTTGGCTAACTTTTTTATTTCTGGTATTTGATGTTCATTATGTTTAAAGGCAATGAATTGCCAGATAATATGTGGTGTTTTTTTATTTAGTTTTTTCTTCCAGTACAAAAGCTTTTCCGTGCCTTCAATTACCTTATCAATTTTACCGCCAATTCGGTATTTGCCATAGGTGTCCTGCGTGGTTCCGTCAATTGAAATAATTAATCGATCGAGACCACTTTCTACCGTTGCTTTGGCAAGTTCATCGGTAAAATAATGTGCATTGCTGCTGGTTGCCGTATAGATGTTTTTTTGTGAAGCATATTGCACAAACTCCAAAAATTGTTTGTTTAAAAAGGGTTCCCCCTGAAAATACAATATCAACCATACCAAATCTTCGTGCAACTCATCAATTACTTTTTTATATAAATCAATCCCCAACATGCCGGTGTCGCGTGTAAATTGTCTTAATCCACTTGGACATTGCGGACACCTTAAATTACAACTTGTGGTGGGTTCAATTTCAAGGCTGGTGGGTTTGCCCCAAATAACCGGTTGTTTGCTCAGTTTTGAATAATAATAACTGGTATACAGCTTAATAAAATTCCAAACCCTACGGTTGTTGAGTTTTGATAAAAAATTGATACCGTCTGTTAAATTTTTATTCATTCCTGCAACAAGTATAATTAAAAATAAGGTATCGAACTGTATTGGCTTTTTGGGCTTTGAGATGAGCCTTATTGAAAATTTAAATGAAGTGCTTTGTGGTGAGGTTATTGCAAGGATTATTCAAACCAAATAACAAATGATATGAAATTAAAACTTACACTTATTGCATTGCTTGTAGTGATTACATTCAGTTCATGTAAAATTATTGTACAGGATGAGGTTGGCGTAAAACGTAAATTGGGAAAACTAGATGCCAAAATTATTGAATCAGGGGCTAAATTTTACAACCCGTTTTTAAGCAGAATCATCACCTTAAAAGTTCGTACGGTAAATATTGAAATGAACTTAGGTCTTCCATCAAAAGAAGGGTTAACCGTAAACAGTGATATATCTATTTTGTACCGTTTAAAACGGGAGTCGGTGCCTCAAATATTAAAAGAAACCGGAATAATGTTTGAAGAGGTATTGATTAAGCCGATATTTCGTTCGGCTGCTGCAGATATATGCGCCAAGTACGAAGCAAAGGATATGCACAGCAACAAACGCAGTTCAATTGAAAAAGAAATTAGAGAACGTATGATGGAGCTGCTAGAGCCTAGAGGTTTTGTAATTGAACAAGTGTTGTTGAAGAGTATAGTATTGCCTTCGGGATTATCAAAGAGCATTGAAGAAAAAATGCAGGCTGAACAAGATGCACAACGCATGGAGTTTGCGAAAGAGAAAGAAAGACGTGAGGCAGAACGTAAATTAATTCAAGCTGAAGGCGAAAAAAACAGCCGAATTGTAGCTGCCGAAGCACAAAAACGCATTACTGAACTAGATGCAGAGGGTAGGGCCAATGCCATATTGAAAGAAGCCGAAGCACAAGCCAAAGCCAATGAAATGTTAAACAGAACCTTAAGTCCATCGGTTTTGCGCAACAAACAAATTGAAGCTTTTATTAATTTAGGAAGAAGCAATAACAGTAAAGTGATTATTACGGATGGTAAAACGCCTTTGTTAGGTGTTGAACCTTAATAAAATACTGCCCCGAGATTTATTTTGCTTAACGCATGAGCAAGGTAACCACATCTCGGGGCTTATCTAAATTTTTTGAGGAATACTTGACTAAACGTTGTGTTTGGTTATATTTGCATCCCCTCTTTTAAAGAGTACCTGCCCAGATGGCGGAATTGGTAGACGCGCTGGTCTCAAACACCAGTGGATTCAAAACCCGTGCCGGTTCGACCCCGGCTCTGGGTACTCGAAAAATCCTCAGCTAAAGCTGGGGATTTTTTTATGGTTAATCATGGCATTTGTATACATTATATATTCAAAACGTATTGATAAGTATTATGTAGGAAGTACGGTTGAATTAGAGAAACGACTGTTACAACATAATACAGGGTTTTACACGGATTCATATACAGACAAAACCAATGATTGGGCGCTTTATTATTGTATAACATGTGAAAATATTACCCAAGCGATAAAAATAGAAAAGCATATTAAGCGAATGAAAAGCAGAAAATATTTGAATCATTTGAGGGAACACCCGGAAATTACTACACGATTATTGGCGCAATATGGATAGTTATACCCGTGCCGTCCCGATAGCTATCGGGACGACCCCGGCTCTAGGTACTCGAAAAATCCTCAGCTAAAGCTGGGGATTTTTTTATGGCTTCATTTAAAACCATTCTTCAAGTTAAACTTCTCAAATTTTACTTAAGCAATACCCATCCTTACAAAACAGCAGCAATTACCGTTAAGGTTAAAAAAACTACGATAATGCCAACAGCAATGGCAATTAATGGCAAGGTTTTACGCTTGTTATATTTTTCGGCCATTTTTAGTGTAATAAAACCTAGCAAAATACCAATGCTTCCCATAATTAATCCCGAAACAATTAAACCAATTAAACCCGAAACAATGCCCAATACTGCCAATAGGTTTAAGTTTTTTAAATGTGGTGATTCTGCTCCGTTTTCCTGCAGTTTTTTAGCCGGAATGGAATCAGTGTAAACTATGGGTTCAACTTTCTTTTGTGGTACAACATGAAGTTGGTTGGTTTGTTCTTTTGCTATTCCGCTATTGGTTTTTAATTCAGTAATGGGTAATACTTGAGCCATTGGCGATGGTGCTTCTTGCATCATCAAGTCTTTGATGGGTACCTGTTTTGATTGGTTGCGCTTGCTTAAATTAGCTGCTTGTGATTCAACAGGAAGGGTTTTTCTAAATGCAAATTGTTTCTGACTGCAACCTATTAATAATAAAACCAAAGTGAATACAACGGTGAGTGGGGGGCGCTTTTTCATCGTTGCATGATAATTCATTCTTGTTTTTATTGCAAATTATAACGGAAACCTAATAATAGTCGGATGCCTTGCAGTGGCGCATAATTATAGGTTGGGTCAAACGTGTAACCGTTTGGGTTATTTACATTTACTGATTTATCAAAGGGATCAAACGCACGCATAATCGGATCTCTTGGCATAAAATTAAACAGATTTTTAACTCCGGCATATACTTGCCATTGGTTGTTTACCTTTTTGGTGAACTGGATATTTTGCAAGGTAAACCATGGGCTGTATTCAGGTCTGTAATCATTTGGTAAAACAGGCAATCGCATAGGTCCGTAAAATTGTCCCGTGTAATCAACCGTTAAATGAATGCGCGAAAAGGTATAACTTATCTGAAAGGTTCCGCTTACTTGTGGTGCGTGCACTTGTCTAAGGGTAATCATTTCGCCAGCATCATTTTTATCGGTATAAGTTACATCCATTAACGTAATGCCTGTGGCAATTTTTAGCGGGAAATTAAAGTTTACATCCGTATTTAAACTTAACCCTTTACTTATCGCGTTACCTTCTAAATTATCGTAAATAATTTTATTCGGGTCGGTATCGTAATCGGCAATAATACGGTTGGTAAAGTAAGTGTAAAATGCCGATGCGTCAAGGTTAATAAATCCTTTTCCAAATGTGATAAATCGCGTGTAGTTTACATTCACATTCCAACTTTGCTCAGGCTTTAACGTTGATTTTATTTCAAGTACACGGGCTCCTGTTAAGGCTGCATGATCTTCGGTAAATAAATTCACTACCCTAAATCCATTGCCTGCACTTAGGCGTAATGTTTGTTTTTTATCGGGTTGAATTTTATAGTTTATACGTGGTGATACAATCGATCCGTGTTGTTTAAAATAATCATACCGCATGCCTACTAACAGGGTATGCACATCATTAAATTTATGTTCGTTTTGAATAAATATTCCGGGTAAATGCATGATTGAAGGAATATTATTTCCAAGTGCATCTGCGGTTGCAGGAGAGTTATCATCATAGTGCGTATAGCGGTAAGTAATACCGGCCAATAAATCATTGCGGTTATTTATTTTAGGTTGATACAACAATTGCGCAAATCCTACATGCTGTTTTCCAAAATAAGGTGTGAAGCCGTAATAAGAGTTTTGGTCATGGTAGTTATAACTCACGGCAAGTTTTAATTGTGGCGTGGTAGGCAGTTCATAGGCACCAATTAATTCAATGCGGTTGGTGTAGATACTTTCTCCGTAAATACTGTCCGATCCTCTCCAATTTTCATCCCAACGGGTTTCACCACCCCATCTGTTTTCGTAAAAGTAACGCAAGGCTACATGAGCTTCTTTATTACTTTTGCGTTTAAACTCATACTTATTAAACAACGATAAACGATTTTGTAAAACAATATCGGTAAAGCCATCCTTGTTTTTATCCCATTTGGTTTGTTGGTTGAAATAATTGGTACTCAACAAAGCATTGGTTTTTCCCAATTTGTAGCGCATGGCAAAATCTCCATTAAACTCATTGTAACTGGTTCCAAAAACATCTGCACTAAACTTGGGTGCCTTACCCGCTTTTTTGGTGATTACATTAATAATCCCTGCAACAGCTTCACTGCCATACAAAGTGCTTGCGGGGCCTTTCACTACTTCAATGCGTTCAATCATGTTATTAGGTATTCCCATCAAACCGTAAACTGTACTTAATGCGCTAACAATGGGCATGCCATCAATTAATACCAATGTATACGGACCTTCCATGCCGTTTATATGAATATCACCGGTATTGCAAATATTACAATTAATGGTGGGCATCACACCGTTAATCATGCTTAACCCATCAAATAAATTATTGGTTACATTCTTTAAAAAAAACTTAGGCGTATACACCTCAATAGGTACGGATGAGTTGAGTTTGGTGGCCTCTTTTAACGTTCCTGTTACAGTTACCTCATTCAATGAGTTGCTTTGTTTTTCTACCTGAATGGTTACGTTTTGTTGTGCTGATTGAAGTTGTACTTTTTTATAGGTTTTTTCGTAACCAATGGCACTAATTACCAAGGTGTAGGTACCGTATTGCAGAGCGGGAAATTCAAAGTTGCCTTGTTCATTGGCCACGGTTCCAATAGTGGTTCCGTCAATACCAATGTTTGCAAAGGATACCGCCTCACTGCCACTCTTAATAATACCTGTAATTTTTCCTTGTTGGGCAAAGGCCAACACCGGCAAAAGCCATACACAAACAAATGTACTAAGGGTTTTCATATTTTGTTTGCAAAAATATAAATTTAGGCTTGTCTAAAAAATAAATTTAACTAATTTAATTATTCTAGCATGTATGTAATGATATATTCCTCTAAATGTGATACATACATATTGTAAAAAATGGGATTATCTTTATGTAAACATCCCCTAAGTTGACTTGGGTTATTGGTAAAAATGGTCATGTGTTGTTTAAAATCCAATTCTTTTTCACCATAAAACTTGTACAACGTTTCTTTTGCACTCCAAATTAATGTTTGATCGAAAATGAGGTTATTACTTTGTTGTAAAAGTTCCGTTTCGGCCCCATTGATAAACTTATGGGCCACACGCCCAATACGATCGTCAATTTTTTCCAAGTCAATGGCTACTTTTTTTACCTTACTAAATAGCACGGCTGCAAAATGTCCGCTATGCGTAATCGATAAATGGTAATCCTCTCCATGAGCTACCATGGCCGGTTTGTTGTACCCATCCTTTTTGATTTCAACTTGCTTATCAGGCCCAAAATGTGCGGACAATGCCGCTCTGCTGGCCAACCAATGTAGGTTATGCCGAGGTGTTTGTGTTTGATGATCGGCAACGTTATGCACCAATAAACTTAACTCCTCCGTACTTTCTATAATGTGCCAAAGTAATAAATGAGTATTTTCGTCCGGTTTTAAATGTTGTATAATTGGCATGAATACAATTAAGGTTACAAAAGTAGCACAATTCACGGGACATCAGGGGGCAATTTATACTTTATGCGAAGGACTAAATGCCAATGAGTTTTATTCAGGTGGGAATGATGGATTGGTGGTGTGTTGGAATACCCATGCACCTGATTCGGGTAAGTTATTGGTAAAGGTGAATCGCCCGGTTTATTCTTTGTGTTTAGATGAGGATAAAAAATTATTGTATTGCGGAACAGCAGCGGGTAACCTTCATGTGATAGATTTATATCAAGGTGTTGAGTTAAAAAATTACGAGGCCCATCAAAACGGCATTTTCGATATCAAATTAACCAATCAATTTCTGATTACTTCGGGAGGTGATGGTGTGGTGTTGGTTTGGGATATAGCTACTTTCCAAATCATTCATCAATTAAACCACTCCGATAAAAGCGCAAGGGCATTGTATTACGATGCCAATAATAATTGGTTGGCCGTTGGATATTCCGATTACAAGATTCGCATTTTTAATACCCATGATTTTAAATTGGAACATACCATCAATGCTCATGAAAACTCGGTATTTACTTTGGCTTATTATGCCCCAACACAAGAGTTATTAAGCGGTGGGCGAGATGTGATGTTAAAAAGTTGGCAAGTGACAAATGATTACCAACCTGATGTGAATATTCCGGCACATACCTTGCACATCAACCACATTGCATTAAACCACAGCGGTAATTTATTTGCTACAGCGAGCATGGATAAAACCATAAAATTGTGGAAGAGTGAAAACATGCAGTTGTTAAAAGTAATTGATAAAGCCCGAAATGATGGCCACTTGAGCAGTGTAAACAAAATACTCTGGTTAAGTCCAACTTCTTTTATCAGTGCTGCTGATGATCGGGTAGCTATGATGTGGCAAATCGAATCATCCGAAAATTAATTTGTACATTAGTGGCATGAATCAAACAATTCAACCCATTATACAACACCTTGAACAATGGGCTCCGCCTATTTATCAAGAAGGTTATGATAACGCGGGATTAATTACCGGAAACTTACAGCAAACATTAACCGGAGTGTTGGTTACGCTTGATTGCACCGAAGAAGTGGTGCAAGAAGCTATTGAAAAAGGCTGTAACCTCATTGTGGCGCATCATCCCATTGTGTTTGCCGGAATAAAAAAACTGAACGGAAAAAATTATGTGGAGCGAGCGATAATTAAAGCCATTAAAAATGATGTGGCCATTTATGCCATTCATACCAACTTAGATAATGTGTCCCATGGCGTAAATGCAAAAATTGCCGAACGTTTAGGTTTGAATGAAACGCAGATTTTGTTACCCAAACAACAACTCTTGAAGAAGGTATTTGTATATGTTCCTCAAGCACATTTAGAAGCCGTGCAACAAGCCATGTTTAATGCAGGTGCCGGAAAGATTGGCAATTATGAGGAATGTAGTTTTTACAGCCAAGGTTTTGGTACCTTCAAAGGTAATGCGTTAAGCAAGGGCTTTGTGGGCGAAAAAGGAAAACAACATACCGAGCCTGAATTTAAACTGGAAGTTTTGGTGGAAGAGGCAAAGCTGAATGCTGTGGTTACTGCAATGATAAAAGCCCATCCTTATGAGGAAGTGGCTTATGATGTGGTGAATGTATTAAATTCCCACAAGGAAATTGGAAGTGGAATGATTGGAAATTTACCGGATGCCATGAATGAGCAGCAGTTTTTGGCGCATGTAAAACTAAGCATGAATTTAAAAGTAATTAAATTTACAC
>JBKDBG010000052.1:0-8509 GCA_046314755.1 Bacteroidota bacterium
ATATTTATCCATTTAGATACACGACCAATTAAGGTGAGTACTTTTGATCGTTGTCGTTTAAGCACCATTTGAACGATGGCCTCTGCCACCTCAGCAGCAGGCATCAGTTTCGCTTCGTTTAAAGGAGATTCTTGTTGTACTTTTCCTTCACTGTTTAATGCTTTATTGCGAATATTTGATGCCGTATAACCCGGATAAATTACCCCGACATGTAAATTGTTTTTTAAATTTTCGGTGCGCAAACTTTGCATAAAACCTTCCACGGCAAACTTTGATGCGGAATAACCCGTACGTGCCGGAAGTCCTACCATTCCTGCAACTGAAGATACTGCGACAACCGAACCATTGTTCTTCAACAGGTGAGGCAATGCATATTTTGTGCAGTAAACCGTACCCCAAAAATTTACCTGCATCAATTGTTCAATTACTTCCACCTCACATTGGTTAAATAAGGCACGCATACTAATTCCGGCATTGTTAATTAATACATCAATGGCGTGAAAGTGTTGCAGGGTTTGTTGAATGAGTTGTTCGCAATCTTTTAATTGACTTACATCACATGGCATAATTTGAACCTCAGCATGAAATTGAGATACACATTGTTGTTGCACGCGTTGCAACTCTTGTACATTGCGTGCAGCAAGCATGAGCTTTGCGCCTTGTTTTGCAAAGGCATATGCAGTAGCTTCTCCAATGCCGGATGAAGCTCCGGTTATTATCACTACTTTTTGCTGCAACATGCTTAACCGTTAGGATTATTTTTAGGAAAATCAAACCATTGCAATTCACCGGCCGAAGCCGCAACTTGTTTCCAGGTTTGAATATTAAATTGTATTGACGCCATGCCCGAAGTTGGCACATGTTCAATATAGCTTCCGCTCAAGTAACCTATTATTCCTGTAATAATCGGGTTATGTCCTACAATAAGTAATGATTTGATGTGATCATCTACCGAGCGAATAATCTGGGTAAGTTCATGCAAACCGGCCTCGTACAAATCAAATTCACTTACAATTTCTTGCACAGGAAAATGAACTTCATCGGCTATAATTTGGGCAGTTTTGCTCGTTCGAACAGCGGCACTACACAACAACATATCAGGTTTAAACTGCTTTTTATGCAAACGTTTACCCATTTCATGCGCGTCTAATTTACCTCTATCCGCCAAGGTGCGGTCAAAATCTTTTTCACCAAACGGAGCCGGGTTGGCTTTTGCATGGCGCATGAGGATAAGCGTTTTCATTACAACACCTTAGTATTTTTCGTCATCAAAATAACCACTTTCGCCACCTTCTTCCCCATCACCAAATAAACCAAATTCTTCAGCTTCATCATCACTAATTTCACCCGGAATTTCATCTGATTTATCTAAATAATTTTTGGTAATCTCATCAAATTCGTTCTCGTCTACCAACCCAAATCTTTGCACTTTGTCATATTGCTTAGGCGCTAAACCAAACGATTTAGAACAAACAGGATATTTGGTTCCGGCTTTCTCTTTTATTTCAATACCAACCAATTCAAGGTGCATGGTCCACATTTCCATAAAATCATAAACATAAATAATTTTTTGGTGTGGATCATTAATAAACATGCTTAGGCGCGACTCTTTCATGGTAGGCATTGGAATACTTTCCTCATCATCCGGGTCGCTCATGTCCTCCAAACAAATCTCCTGTTCTTTTTTCCAGCTATCATTGCTCATATAAAATGAAGCCAATTGTTTTTGGTCAAAGCCGATTGAATCTAAAATTGCTTTATGAAACTCAAAAAAAGTTTGGCTTGATTTTATTTCAATCATACGATATATATCGTCATACTCTTCGAAGGTTAATTTGAATTTATAAACTGCCATACCCGGTTTACTTTATATTGTTCGACCTGCAAAAATATACTTTTGCCACAATTGCCAATGACTTATCTATAATTAAATCCAATGCCAACTGAACTTTTTTTATCGCACTTTTGCTGCATATAATGTTCAATTGAATGAAAAAGGTTTTTACCGTATTATTTTTTATTGCTGCCATCTCTCAACTTAATGCCCAATGCCCGAAACCGTTTACTGATTTTAGTAAATGCAATTACATGCCGGTTGGGCATAGAGCCTACTCGGCTGTATATCCTGAAAATACCTTGCTTGCCATTGAGGAATTGTTTAAGCGTGGTGTAAAATATACAGAAATAGATGTAATGTTAAGTGACGATGGGCGTTATGTGCTTTTTCATGATGAACACAGCTTGCACCGAACCACAAACGGTTCAGGTGAGCTTACCGATTTTTCAGTATTAGAACTAAAACAATTGGATGCCGGTAGCTGGAGAGGTCCGCATTTTAACAATGTGCGTATTCCAACTTTAGAAGAAGCCTTGCTTTTAGCTGAGAAATATGATGCGTATTTGTATTTAGATTGCAAAGATTATAATCCAACTGCATTAAAAGCGGCCTTGGTTAATTCCGGTGTTGCACCTAACCGAATGCTGCCTTCTATTGCAACCACTGCACTGGCTAGTAGTTTTAGAGCCTTATTACCCAATACGCCATGGGTTTGGTATTCAAAAGGATTATTACCAACGGAAGTAAACAATCCAACCTTTTATGATGATTGTGTGAACTTGGGTTGTTTTGCGTTTGAAGTTGGATTTAATAATGTTCGTGATTCGTTGTGGAATACCTTTGTAAGCAACGTTCATCGCGTAAAAAGTAAAGTATGGGTATTTACCGTAAACAACGACAGCATTTTACAACATTTGGTAAACAATGGTGTAGATGGTGCCGAAAGTGACCGAACTTGGGAAACGGGCCGCGCCATGTGTGATGGATTTGTTGGTAATAATGGTTATGATTCGTCAACCACGGGCAATTGGCAATTTAACGGGAATTTATTTGCAACCGGTGTTGGCTCACAGCTGCGTCCATTGCGTTACCAAAATACTCCTACAAATCAATTACCTACTTTTGGCACTTGTACCTCATTTGGTATTCCTAAACTTGGCGCTGATGATAAGGTTGTGATGCGCGTTCCAAAATTTGATACTGCCAATGGATTAATGGTACTCAATAATTTTCGAATTGAAGAGTTGGGGATTTTAGACCAAAGCTTTACCGTTTTAATGGATGTATATATTCCCAATGCGGCACGTGGCCGATATGTGGCGTTATACCAAACCAATACCGTAAATGTAAATGATGCCGATTTGTTTATTGACCATACGGGAGCCATTGGTATAGGCAGTGGTTACCATGGCCGAGTGATTTATAATGCCTGGAATCGCATTGTATTTACCATTAATGGTTATGCCAATAAAATTGATAAGTATTTAAATGGAAAATACATTGGAGCATCAACCACAACCGGCACGCGTTGGGCAGCTTGGAACAGCTCTCGCTCTGGGGAGGATTTGGGCTTTTTAATTTTTAGTGATAACAGCAATGAAACGGCTGAATTATTTTGCAGTGCCCTACAAATTCGCAATTACATAATGGATAGTGTTTCCATTTTAGCTTTAGGTGATGTAAATCCGCAGGGATTTCCTGTAAATGGAACTGACACTTGGAATGCTACCTTAACAGGGGCAATTGCCGATAGCACCATACTTGATTATGAAACCCAAACTTGGCATTTTGTAATTCCAAATAATTTAGAAGCCGACAGTGCGTTGCTAACCATTGAACCATCTTGGGGTGCAACTTGTAATTTGGGTAATCAGTTTAATGTATCACTAAAAAATGGCGCTACATGGAAAATTACCGCACAGGATGGCACACAAAAAACATGGAAAGCTTGCATCAGAAAAACAGAATCAGTAAACACAGGTTGGAATGAAATGGAAGAAGTTTTAACATATGCTGTTTATCCAAATCCGAGCAGTGATTTTGTGTTTATTCAACTCAAACAAAAACAACCGAGTAAAGCCAAGGTTCAATTGCTTAATGCCTTTGGACAAATTATTCAACAAACTAACATGGATGATAAATGCAGTTTTGATTTGAGTAATTTAGCAAGTGGTGTATATTTAGTGAGGGTAGAAATGATGGGCAAATCAACCACTAAAAAAATCGTGAAGTTGTAATTACTTTAAAATGGTTAGGTTGCCGGTGCGTTGTTTAAATGAACCGTCAAAACCGGAGTAGGTAACCACGTAGGCATACACATCATTCGGCAAGGTATTTCCATTTTGGTCTAAACCGGTCATTTGTTGGTTTTTATCCGTGGTTTCAAAAACCAAACGTCCCCACCTATCGTAAACTTTAAGGCTGTATTCTTTAACAAATACAGGTGAAATGCCCCATGTATCGTTGTTATTATCATTATTCGGGGTGAATGCATTGGGCACATGCAACAAAGGCGCTTGAATGAGTTCAATGGTATTTGAGCGACTTGTATACGTTGACGGGGCGTTTGCTGCTGCTTCAATATAATAGTAAAAAATACCCGTTTGTTTATTCAAAGTATTGTCGGTTGCTCTTTCAACTTTGCCCGAACCTTTGATGAGTAAACTAAAATCATTTTCGGTTAAATCGCGTTTGTTTACCGCATGAAAATCAGTGCCGGTGGCAAAATAATGATAGTCGTTCCACCAAATGCTGTGCTCAAACGGTTCGCTTTTTCCTTGCAATAAAATACTGCATGCATAATCATTTGCTTTTGGTCGAAGCCCGCACTCATTAATCGGTTCAATCACATAACAATAACTTTGTTTCTGAACATTCACTTCAACATCATTATACACCGAATCGTTGCTGTTGTTTAATGCTTTGATCAACACTTTTTCTTTGGTTGCGGGTTGATAGCGATATAACAACGGATTTGTGCCGTGTTCGGCAGGCCATGCCAATTGAATGTATTCATTATTTACCACGGTGATGTAATGCGGCCATGCCGGTTTTGGGTATTGGTTATCATCCCAAGGTGTGCATGTAAATGTTCCCGTATCAGTTGGTATATCGCAGTTGTTGTGGGCCACTAAAGCAAAACAATACTTATTTTCAAAAGGATTGCTGTTGATGTTTACTGAAGTATTAAAAGTGGCCAAATCAAATTTCCCTAAGTTTTGAATACTGCCATCAGGCTTTTGCATAATTACTGCCAAATTTTTTAAATGGGTAGTGGTTAAGGGCAATTGCCATTTGATGTCGAGTTGATTATTACTTACATACACCGGACATTTTAAATCATTACTTTCAGCAGGAGGTGCAGGTAAAATTACTACCCTAAATCTTCCGTAATCACTCACAGGTTTAGGACAACGGTTGTCTTGAATACCAAAGTTCAACTCCAATGTATCGCCAACTTGGTTACATTCCGGTTTGAATTTAAAATGGATGGCTGCACTACCAAAACCATTTCGGTGGCTTAAAGTTACCGAAGGTAAACCGGTTAAACTGCCTTGATAATTCACGTACACCGAATCGCTTGCATCTCTATCTATGATTACCAACGAATCAGAAAACGGAATGGTAGCAAAAGCATAAAAAATACTATCACGTGAAAAAATGTAGGCGTTGGTATCAATGGAATCCATGGCCAAGGTGCAAGCCTCGCGTGATGGATTACTTTTTTCTTCGCACACATTTACCGTAACCAATCGATAACAATAATTAATTAACTCGGGTGTAACCAAACCAATATCGGTGTATTGATTTTGCTGAATATTGTTAAGGTAATTAATGGAATCGTAAACCGCATTGTTTATGCTGCGATAGATGTTTAAGCGCTTGATGTATTTTAATTGTTCAGGAGCAACGTTACTTCCATTCCATTTTAACACCACATCTTCATCACCACTTCGGTTTAAGCAACCCAAATTGAGTTGCGGCCTTGGAGCAGGAATCACCACAATGCGAATATTTCCGGTTGATTGTAACGATGATTCACAGTTAAAATCTTTGATGCGCAATTGAATGGTTAAGGTATCATTATAGGTTAAACAAGCGGTAGGCCAAGTTAATTTCATGCGTAATTTACCGGGTTGATAATTCACCAAACTAAGTTGAGCATTATTAGGAACCATATCAAACACAATTCCGGTTTGTTGGATAATGGCGATGGAATCATTATTGGCATCAGTAATCAAAAATTCATAGTTTAAGGTATCGCTGTTGGTTACCGTAAGCAACGTATCTTGCATAACCGGAGCAACCGGGTTGGGTCTAATGTTAAACTTAAACACTGCATTGTTGCATCCGCCAATCGATGGGTCGTATGGACGCACACCATTGTTGGTTCGGCTGTATGCACTAGGCGTGGTTGGAAAATCGGAATGGCCTCCACAACCGGCACATACCGATTGATAGACTGCTCCCGATTCATCAAAGTGGCTTGTTCCACCATCCACATGTTCTTGTGAAATATTGCCTCCAAAGTAGGTAGCATAACCAATGCTGCTTAATTCTTTGTTGAAAATGATCAGATAAAAATCAGATCCATCCGTGGTTTTTTGGTACGCATCAGCAGAAGTAATTAAACCTGTGGTCATACCGGTTCTGCTGTTGTGTGTTCGGTTCGTTCCTCCTCCCCAACCGCTTAAATACACACGGTCGCAAAAATCAACCATAAAAGCCGATGGTGCCAATTTGGGGTACAATTCACCTGCTCCAAATGCAGTTTGTAAAACAATGGAGTTTAAATTATTGTCCATGGCAATGATAAACTGCCTGCCATTCAACTCGTAATACACATTGCCCACTCTGGCAATTGGCCCGGTGGTTTGCCCGGTAACGTAAATTCTGTTTTTTGAATCTTTTGAGATAAAAAATGATTGATCGTAAAATGAAGTTCCTAAATAAACCGTGCGGGTTAAACTGTATCCTCCGTTTTGGCTGATTTTAGCCACAAATCCATCCGTTCCGCCATGGTACATAAACACACCTGATGTTGGAGCAAAAGCCATGTTATTACTGTTTGTTCCGCCTGTTACAAAAAATTGGTCGTTATCAATAACAATACTGTAACAAGCATCAGCCGAAATACCTCCTAAATACGAACTAAAAAGTAAACTGTTGAGTTGCCCATTCATTTTAAACACCCAACCATCTTGACCGCCTCCTCCAAACATATTTTGAAAGGCATTTTGGCGAGGTAAATTTTGTGTGGTGATGCTTTGGGTAACAGTTGCTACATATACATTTCCATTGGCATCTAATCGAATATCGCCCCGATAATTATCACCAAAATTGTAAGTAAGTTGGTTATCACCGTTTGATGTGGTGTGGTCGTTATAACCATCAGAACCTAACCCACCTAAATACGTTGAATTTAACAAGGCTGTACCGGTAGCATTTAATCGGGTAACAAAAACATCATAATCACCATTGTGGGAATTATCATACCCTCCAATTACCGGAAAATTGATGGATTGTGTGGTGCCCATAATGTATAACACCCCATTGTCATCACAAGTCATACTATGCGGTTGTTCATTGTTTGAACCGCCCAAGTAAGTGGCATACAATAAGTTTTTACCATCGGCTGAAAATTTTAGAATGCCACAATCTCTTGCACCGGCAAATCCCGTATTTACACCACCCGCAAAGGTTGATTGATAAGCACCCGGAGAAGTTGGAAAACCCGCAGCATAAACTGTTCCGCCTGAGTACGCATTTCCATTTTTATCAAACGTGGCTGTAAAACCAAAATTATCGGCTACTGAACCGCTAAATGTGCTAAAAACAATGGAAGGATCAATATAAACAGTATCTCCTATTGAAATTCCTTTAGGCACTTGCACTTGGTACGAAACGGTATCATTATTTACCACATAAGCCGATGCCACTTGCTGCATTTTAAATCGGTTTTTGATGAAGGTTTCGGGAGCGAGTTCAGTAATTGCACCAAGTGAATGTTTAATTTGGATGGATTGATTTGGGTTGATGTTTACTCCTTCATTGCCGCGGTAATGTAATTTTATTTGATTGATGTTTGCACCTAAGCGAACAATAAAAGCGGTTTTCACTCCGGCATCAACTCCTGTAATTTCAAAATCAATATTGGGGTAAACATTGGTGAGTACCACACGCTGAAAAGCTTGCACATTGGAAGCCCATTTGGCTGCGTTATTGCCTAAGTAGTAATTATAAATGGTTGAATACGGATCGTACTTTTTTATGCCAACAACAGGTTGCGCTCCAACAAAATCAACAAACAAAGCGTGGCCTTTAACTATTCCGTTTCCGTTGTCGTGTTGAATTTCATGCAAGGCTTTTTCATCCATTAAATGATACACCAGCCCTTTGTTGGTAATAAACAAATCGCCACCCGGAATATCTGCCTTAAACAATACTTGATTTTCCCATTGGCCTTTGTTTTCAATAAAACGAATGGCTTGGGCTTGCAGCAGGTTGTTGAACAACAGCGCACAAAAAAGGAAAATATGTTTTAATTGCAGTTTCAAATTACCTGAATAACAAATGTATAAAACTCTTAGTTATGTTAGACACTAAAAATCCCTTAATTGTTGCATTAACAGGAGCAGGCATTAGTGCCGAAAGTGGTTTAAAAACCTTTAG
>JBKDBG010000053.1:0-13118 GCA_046314755.1 Bacteroidota bacterium
ATGTTGTCATTGATTGTTATTTATTTATCAGTCGTTTCACCCGAATAATAAGTTCATCCGGCATGATTGGCTTCCTCAAATAATCATCCGCCCCTATGTTTAACCCGTCCCGTATTGCATTTTCTGTACCAACCGATGAAATCACAATGATAGGTACCCCTTCTGCATTAGGATGTTGTTTAAACTTTGAAATTACTTCAAACCCATTTGAGTAGGGCATCATTAAATCTGTAATCAGCAAATCAAATTTTTCTCTGTCAATTATTTCTAACGCTTCTTTACCATTGGTGGCAGTTTTCACCACGAACCCCTCTTTTTGTAGAATTCTGTTCACTACTTTGAGAATGAGTTCATCATCATCAATCAATAGTATGTTTACTGTATTACTCATCTAAATGCCTTTTACCTATGATTAAATTAAGTCCAACAACAAAAGTACCATATAATCCCGAAACTCTCTATGTTATATTATTTATCAAGGTTAAAATTTATAATAACTGTGGATAAAGATGATTATTTGTGAATTAGCCTAAAATTTTTACTTTTATTAAGGTTATTTCGAGATTTGTGATTTGACATATGTAAAACTACCAACCACATTCGATATTCCCCGTTAGTCTATTTTATTACCCTGTCGTCTTCCGATTCTACCTCGTCTTCTTCTTCACCACCTAGTCCACAACAATCCTTTACATAACCCGTAAAAACCAATCTTTGATATCTGTTTTCAAAGGTGTTTGTTTCAACAATTAACGACTTGCGTATGGCATCTACCTGAGTTTTACTGTTAAAACTTACTGATATAGTACCTTGTTTGCCGGGCTGAACAGGATCTGTATTGTATTCTGTCTCGCTACAATTGCAGGCTTCACTTACGTTTAAGATAAAAAGTGGTTTTTCCCCCACATTTTTAAATCGATAAATCATTTTTACTTTTTCACCGGAGCGAATCGTACCAAAATTAATAGAGGTTTCAAGCCATTTAATATACGTGTAATTGGCCGAATCTCTCGCAATAATCATTCTTTCTTCTTTGGTAATACCTCTTAACTGTCCGGGTCTTTCGCCAATACAACTACTTAAAATGGATAATGTAAATACAAAGAGTAAAGTAATATTTAACTTCATACCTTCAAAAATAATCATACTTGTATAGAGGTGGCACAAAACTTATACCTTAAGCCTACAAAAGTGTACACTTTGATTTACAATCTGCTGAATAAGTATTTCCTTTACATTTGCATAATTGATAAAATGGCACCATTTTTATAAACTATTAACAATAAATTTGGACCAAATAATTTGCTACATGACAAAATTTAAAATTTCACTTTATGCTATATTAGCTGCTTTGGTGCTCTTTTTTGCCGTTAAAGGATTTTCAGGAGAAGCCAAAGATAACAGTCAATCTATTTCCAATGTTGTTTCAAAACCAACTGTATTGCCGAACCTCACATTAAAAGACAGCTCGGGTAAACTTGTTAAGTTTGATAGTTTTAAAGGTAAAAAAGTATTTGTGAACTTATGGGCTACCTGGTGCGGACCATGCAGACGTGAAATGCCTTCCATTGATAATTTAGCCAAGAAGTTAAAGAAAGAAAAAGTTGCATTTGTGATGCTGGCATTAGATGATGATTTTCGTAAATCGGTAAAATATATACAAACCGCTAAACTTTCTCTTCCGGTTTATTATCCTGCCTCGCCAATGCCTGAAATGTTTAATGTTCCGGCTATTCCTACAACTTTTATTTTTGATGAGAAAGGGGAGTTAATTAAAACAATTGAAGGCAGCGTAAACTACGATACCGATGAATATGTTAAACTATTAAGTAAAAAATAATAAAACAAAAAAGGCCTGTGAGGGCCTTTTTTTATTGCAACAATTCAATACTGTTTCTATGAAGTTTAACAATGCCTTTATGCTCCATTTGTTTTAACAACCTTGAAACAACTACCCTAGAGGAGTTTAAATCATTGGCAATTTGCTCATGGGTTAATTGAATGTGATTGCTGTTTAAGGCATTTTTTTGTTTAACTAAATAATATTCTAATCGTTCATCCATTCCATGAAAGGCCACACTTTTTAAGGCATCTAATATCTCTTGGTATCTGTTTCGGTACGATTCAATCACAAAATAATACCAACTTTTGTGGTTTATCATCAACTCATCTAAGTATTCAATGGGAATAGCAATAGCTTCGGTGGTTTCTGTTGCTATGGCCTCTAAATCACTTTTTTTATTTCGTGCAGCACACACAATCGATAATGCGCAAGCTTCGCCCGGTTCAAGGTAATACATAAAAAACTCTTCCCCGTTTTCTCCGGTAGTGTAAAGTTTTACTCGCCCTTTGGTTAATAATAAACTCGACTTTAAATACTGTCCTGAGTGTATAAGCTCTTCATCAGGCTTGAAGGTTTTTAAAACAGCATATTCTGCTATTTTTTGTTTTAAGGCCAAATCAAATTGCGGGTAAAACTCATCAAGTTTTTTAAGAATGGCTTCATTCATACCTGGTTTACTTTAAGCACCTTTTGTATAACTGTATGGTGTTTTCCAACCCATAATATAAGGCATCACTAATTAATGCATGCCCTATACTTACTTCCAGTAAATGCGGAATTTGTTGTTTAAAAAAAGTGAGGTTTTGTAACGATAAATCATGTCCGGCATTTAAACCTAATCCTAATCTATTCGCCTCATCCGCTGCATCAATAAAAGGTTGAACTGCTGCTTGAGTGTTGTTCGCATAATGTGCGGCATAACTTTCGGTATACAATTCAATCCTATCAGTTCCGGTTTCAACTGCACCTCGTACCATGTTTACATCAGCATCTACAAAAATGCTGGTACGTATGCCATTTGATTTAAACAATGCTATGGTTTCAATTAAATAATGTTGATGAGTGATGGTATCCCAACCATGATCGCTGGTGAGTTGGTTATCTGCATCCGGAACCAAGGTTACTTGTGCCGGTTTTACGGCCAACACCAAATCAATAAATTTTTGCTCTCTCGGATTTCCTTCAATATTAAATTCAGTGGTTAGTACCTCTTTTAAAGCATAAACATCAGCATAACGAATATGTCTTTCATCAGGTCGCGGATGAACCGTTATGCCATCTGCACCAAATCGTTCAATGTCAATAGCGCATTTAACCACATCAGGGTTATTTCCTCCTCTGGAGTTTCGCAGAGTGGCAATTTTATTTATGTTTACGGATAATTTTGTTGTCATAAGCAGCATTCAAAAATAGGATAAAAACTATCTGCAGCTAAATTTTATTATTCCATTGCTTTCGCACACCTTTGCATCAAAATGATTGCAGTAATAAAAATAGTTTTTCTGTGTTGTTTGGCGCTGATGTTTTACATATACATCGGCTATCCAATTATTGTGGGGTGTTTGGCTTTTTTAAAGCGTAAATCAGGGGTGGGTATGCACAAAACAGATGACGCCTTTGAACCGGAGGTGGCCTTGGTTATTCCGGCTTATAATGAGAAACATTTATTGGCTGATAAAATCAAGAATACATTAGCCTTAAATTATCCGCAAAGTAAATTGTATATTTTATTTATTACCGATGGCAGTAATGATGGCAGTGAACAATTACTTTCTTCCTACAAAACCATTCATGTAACGCATCAACCGGAAAGAAAAGGTAAAGCCGCGGCAGAGAACAGGGCTGTTGGTTTGGTTAAGGCTCCTTTTGTTGTTTTTTGTGATGCCAATACGCACTTAAATGCCGCTGCAATTAAAAATATTGTTCGTCATTTTGCCGATGATCAAGTGGGAGCAGTTTCGGGTGAAAAGCGGGTGATGTTGAATGATAAAAATTCAGCTTCATCGGCCGGTGAAGGTTTGTATTGGAAATACGAATCATGGATTAAAAAACAAGATAGCGATTTGCATACGGTGGCCGGTGGTGCGGGCGAATTAATTGCTTTTAGAAAAAGTTGTTTTGAGCCGCTTGAAGAAGATACCATTTTAGATGATTTTGTGGCCAGTATGCGCATTGCTTCAAAAGGATTTAAAGTGGTGTACGAACCCGAAGCCTATGCCGTTGAACAAGCAAGTGCCAATGTAATTGAAGAAACCAAACGAAAAATTAGAATTGCTGCGGGTGCCTGGCAAGCTTTATTACGCATGCCAAAGGCATTAAATCCGTTTCATGATGCCTTGCTTAGTTTTATTTACGTTTCGCATAAAGTTTTTCGTTGGACGGTTTCGCCTTTAGCCATGCTGTTGATGATACCAACCGGTTATGTGCTTCATGCGAATTTAGGCGGTTGGTTTTCTTTGCTTTGGATAGGCCAACAATTGTTTTACTTTTTGGTTGTTTTAGGTAGGGTTTTTGAACATAAACAAATTCGTTTAAAACTGTTTTTTATTCCATACTATTTTGCCATGACCAATTACTGCATGCTTGCCGGATTTGTTCGATTTGCAAGGGGTAAACAATCCGTAAAATGGGAAAAAGCAGTTCGCAGTCACTCCTGAAAAAATAAATGTCCGTTGAATAATTAATCATCACATGAATAAAATTGAACACATTGGTATTGCCATAAAAAGTGCTGAAGTATCAGTGCCTTTATTTAATAAACTTTACAATACCGAGCCATATAAAATTGAAATAGTAGAAAGTGAAAAAGTAAAAACCATTTTTTACCAAGTTGGGCCAAACAAAATGGAGCTACTGGAGGCTACTTCGCCTGAAAGTACCATTGCTAAGTTTATTGAAAAAAAAGGCGAAGGCATTCATCATATTGCCTATGATGTAGATGATATTTACGCAGAAATAAGCAGGCTAAAAGCCGAAGGTTTTGAGTTTATACACAACGAACCTAAACAAGGTGCCGACAATAAATTAATTGCCTTCCTTCATCCCAAATCAACCAATGGGGTATTAATTGAATTGTGCCAAGAAAGAAAATAAGGTGAAGTTATTGGTACGTTTGTTTTTTCTGACTAAAAGGCAATTAATATTCAATTACATTTGAGCCTTAAAATAAGGAGCGTTGAATTTACAGGAGTTAATCGGGCGTTACGCCAATAGCCCGAATTTTGTTGAATTGGCCGAAACACTTAATAAACCTGGTGTTTCAGTTGTTCATTTGAAAAATTTAATAGGGTCGGTTGATGCCGTACTCGCGGCTACTTATTACCTGCAATCAAACCGAACACAACTTTTTGTATTAAATAACAGGGATGATGCCCGATACTTTTTTACTGATTTAGAAAATTTATTGGAAGGTAAAACCATTTTATATTTTCCTCCATCATTCCGTAAACCTTTTTTAATTAATCAGCCTGATAGTACTTTAATACTTGAACGTGCCGAAACACTCAACAGGCTGAACCAACAGAGCACTTCGGGTGAGTTTATTGTAACTACAGCCGAGGCTTTAAGTGAGTTGGTTATTAATGAACAAGAGCTTACACAAAATACATTTGAACTTAAGGTTGGTCAAAATTTCGATCTGGAATTTTTTATTGAATTTCTTACCGAACATCATTTTGAGCGTGCCGATTTTGTTTATGAAGCCGGGCAATTCAGTATTCGTGGTGGAATTATTGATGTGTTTTCTTTTAGCAATGATTTGCCTTACCGTATTGAGTTGAATGGAGAGGAAATTGAAAGCATCCGAATTTTTGAACCTAATTCTCAGTTGTCGCAAAAAAGGGTTGATCGTTTTTTTATCATTCCCAATGTTCAAAAAGAATCAAAACAAGATAACCGAAAAAGTTTTTTTTCATACCTGCCGCATGATACCGTTGTGTGGACATTAGATGCTGCATTTACGCACCAACAAATAGAAGATGGTTGGGTAAAAGCAACCAATATTTATGCTCAACATAAACCGGAGCCTGGCGATGAACCAATAGAAAAGCCTGAGCATATTTTTGATACGCCTAATCAAATCGCCCAATACTTTCAAAAGTTTAGTGTGGTTGAATTCGGAACCCGAACTTTATACAAAGCAAACAGGCAAATTGGTTTTGAAACTTCGCCACAACCGTTGTTTCATAAAAACTTTAAACTGCTCATTGAAAATCTCAAACAAAATCAGGCACAACAATATTCCAATGTTATTTTTAGCGACAGCAGCCGGCAAATAGAAAGATTATATACCATTTTTGATGATTTAGATAAAGAGGTTCAATTCAATCCTGTATATCATGCCTTATCAAAAGGTTTTATTGATCATGATTTGAAATTGGCATGTTATACCGAGCATCAAATATTCGACCGATTTTATAGAGGTAAGGTTAAAAATAGTTACAGCAAAAGCAGAATTATTACCCTTAAAGAACTGCGCGATTTAAAGCCGGGTGATTACGTAACGCATATTGATCATGGTATTGGAAAGTTTGCCGGACTTGAAAAAATAGAAATTAACGGGCACTTACAGGAGGCCGTACGTTTGGTGTATCGTGATAATGATTTACTGTATGTAAGTATTAATACTTTGCATAAAATAAGTAAGTATGTTGGCAAAGATGGCACAGAACCTCGTGTACATAAATTAGGCAGCGATGTTTGGGAAAAGGTAAAAAACAACACCAAGAAAAAGGTAAAAGACATTGCCCGCGATTTAATAAAGTTGTATGCGGCAAGAAAAGCGCAAACAGGCTATGCTTACTCACCTGATAATTATTTGCAGGTGGAGTTGGAAGCAAGTTTTATGTATGAAGACACACCCGACCAAAGCAAATCAACTGCAGATGTTAAAAAAGATATGGAAGCTCCGCATCCAATGGATAGGTTGGTTTGTGGTGATGTTGGATTTGGAAAAACCGAAGTGGCCATTCGCTCCGCATTCAAAGCGGTTTGCGACAGTAAACAAGTAGCAGTTTTAGTCCCAACTACAATTTTGGCAAATCAACATTATCGTACGTTTAAGGAACGCTTAAAAGGTTTCCCGGTTAATGTTGATTACATCAATAGATTTAGAACAACGGCTGAACAAAAAGAAGTGCTTAAAAAGGTTCAAGAAGGTAAAATTGATATTTTAATCGGAACCCATAAACTGCTGAGCAAAGAAATAAAATTTAAAGATTTAGGCTTACTGGTTATTGATGAAGAACAAAAGTTTGGCGTTGCTGCCAAAGAAAAATTAAAGTCGCTAAAGGTAAATGTTGATACACTTACGTTAACGGCTACACCCATTCCGCGTACTTTGCATTTTTCATTAATGGGTGCCAGGGATTTATCGGTTATCAATACTCCACCGGCTAATAGGCAACCTGTAACCACTGAGTTACACTCCTATAATGATGATTTGGTGAGAGAAGCCATAATGGAAGAAGTGGAAAGAGGTGGTCAGGTATTTTTTGTGCATCATCGGGTGAAAGATATTTATGAATTGGCTGAGCGTATCATGCGAATTTGTCCAGGTGTAAAAGTGGGTGTGGCACATGGTAAGTTAGAAGGGGATAAGTTGGAAGATGTGATGATTAAATTTATTGAAGGGGAGTATGATGTATTGTTGGCTACAACCATTATTGAATCGGGGTTGGACATTAGCAATGCCAATACAATTATCATCAACAATGCACACATGTTCGGCTTAAGTGATTTGCACCAAATGCGCGGCAGGGTGGGGCGAAGCAACAAAAAAGCTTTTTGTTATTTATTGGTGCCAAGTATGCTTACCTTAACCAATGATGCACGCAGGCGTTTAAATGCAATTGAAGAGTTTAGTGATTTAGGAAGTGGATTTAATGTGGCCATGCGCGATTTGGACATACGCGGTGCAGGAAATTTATTGGGCGGAGAGCAAAGCGGATTTATTGCAGAGATTGGCTTTGAGATGTACAATAAAATTTTGGATGAAGCCATTCATGAGTTAAAAGAAGATGAGTTTGCTGAATTGTTTAAAGAAGAACAATTGCATAAAATAGAGGCTAAAGATTGTGTGATTGAAACTGATCTTGAAGCTTTAATACCCGATGCTTACGTACGCAATATTGCCGAGCGATTGAGTCTGTATAATGAATTATCCTCATTAACTACCGATCATGCGTTAAATGAATTTGCCGAAAAATTAAAAGACAGATTTGGTCCTCTGCCTCAACAAGTATGGGATTTAATTGAAATGATTCAATTGCGCGAATTGGCTAAGCAACTAGGCTTTGAAAAAATTGTAATGAAGAACAGTGGTTTTGCTGCTCATTTTCCGGATGAAAAAAAGCAGGCCTATTACCAAAGCGAATTATTCAGTAAAATATTGGCCTACGTTCAAAAAAATCCGCAACGATGTAAAATGAAACAAACTTCAAAAAGTTTGATGTTGGCCATACAACATGTTGCCGGTATTGCTCATGCTAAAAAGCTTTTGGAAGACATTCGACAATCAGTATAACACTTGAAAATACTAATTACTTTCTATTTTTTAAATTTCCTAATTAAATCAATGAATATGATTTAAAACATATATAGAGGTGAAGCTTTCAGGTTGATGTATCTTCGTGGGTACACATTTATAATTTATCATGGGAAGATCATCCGAAACATTTAACAAAAAAGAAAACGAACGCAAGAAACAAAAACGCAGAAAAGATAAAGCCGAGAAAAAAGAAGAACGTAAAGCCAATTCTGATAAAGGAAAATCATTAGAAGATATGATGGCTTATGTTGACGAGAATGGGAATTTAACCAACACACCTCCGGATCCTAAAAAGAAACGCGAAATAGCCGATGCTGATATCCAAATTGGGGTTTTTAAACGCCAAGAACTACCGGAAGATTTAATACGTACTGGTATCGTGAGTTTTTACAACGATGCAAAAGGATACGGATTTATAAAAGATAGTGCTAATGGCAACAGCATATTTGTGCATGCCAATAACCTTAAGCAACCAATAAAAGACAACAACAAGGTTACGTTTGAAGTAGAAAAAGGTCCAAAAGGATTAACTGCAGTTAATGTAAAGTTAGCGTAGTATATCAATCACATTCAATATCAATCACCCTGCGCTCACTTCTGGCTTCTGCAATAAACGGCATTACAGCTTTGTGTAAAGGGTGGTTGGCATAAAAATCTAAAGCTTGTTTACTTTCAAATTCACTGTATAAAACCACATCTGCACTTTCTGCAGAATGTAAAAAATCAAACCCCACTTCAAGTTTTAAACAACCCTCAATTTTACCGTTTAATGCCTCAAGCTTTTGTTTAATAGCTAAAGCGTTTTCAAGCTTGGTCATACCATTTGCTTCTTCTTTTAGCTTCCAAAAAACAATATGTTTGATCATCATAATAAGGTTAGTCCGTAACGTTAAATTTTGATTTGATAACCGGATAAGCAAATACACTGATTAAAATGATGGCAGCGCCAATGTAAAATCCTGTACTCATATATTCACTCTCTCCAAATAACAATAATGAAAATACAATTCCGTAAACAGGTTCAAGGTTATTGGTGATGATTACGGTAAGCGGAGAAAATAATTTAAGAATTTCAACACTCCATGTAAAGGCTACTACTGTGCACAAAACACTTAGAATAGTTAAATAAATAAAGTCGGAAATTTCAATAGAAGGCAATACAAACGTATTGTTTTCCATAAAAAACTTTGCTAAGGTGATAAAGACTAATGCCCCCAGAAACTCGTAAAAAGTAATTTTATAAGCTCCGTACGAGTTGATTAATTTCCCATTGTATACCCCAAAATAAGCCGAAGTAAGTGCTGCTAAAATGCCATAAATGATTCCGTTGATATAATCAGTTTCAAACCTGAAAATGATGCCTAAAGCACCGGCCATTACAAGTCCGTAGGCAATATCACCCCAAAACAATTTTCTTTTTAATATTACCGGTTGCATGATGCTGGCAAAGAGCGTTAAGGTACTAAAACCAACCATAGCCACGCTTACATTGCTCACCTTAATGGAATGGTAGAACAAATACCAATGCAATCCAACTATGGCACCAATAATACTTAAGTGCAAAATACTTTTTAAAGGCAATCGAATACCTTCTCCTTTCCAACGCATAAATAGGTATAGTCCAACCAAAGAAAAGGCTAATCGATACCAAACCAAATCAAGTGCACCAAATGAAATAAGTTTGCCTAAAATGGGAGTAAAACCCCATAGAAGAATAATAATGTGGAGTTGTATAAATTTATTCAACTGCATGTTATTTGGGGGCGGCTTTTACCATGTATAAACTAATCAATAAAAATAGTACGTTAGGGGTCCACACGGCAATTGATGCAGGTAATACCAAGGTGGTTCCAAGTGTGTTAAAAACTTGCGTAACCAATAAAAAGGTGAAGGTTAAGAATATTCCAATACCTAAATGTACTCCCGTTCCACCGCGTGATTTACGTGACGAAATGGCCACTGCTAATAAAGTTAATACAAAAAACGAGAAGGGTGTGGCTACTCGTTTATAAAGCTCTACATAATATTTGCTCACACTATCCGAACCCTTTTCTTTTTCTCTTCTAATGTATTCATTTAGCTCCGGATTGGTCATGGCCGAAACAAACTTTGTTTTAATAATAAACTCATCGGGGCGTATGCTCAAATTGGTATCAAGTGCGTTTCCTTTTTCGATGTGTTCATTGGTGCCGGTAAATAATCTGCGTTGAAAAAATTCTAATCTCCAATTTTTGGTAGCTCCGTTCCAAACCAATCGGTTTGCAAATACACGTTGAACCACCCTGTGGTTTTCAAACCGTTCTAACGATACATTGTAACCTGTGCTGTCTAAGTAATTAAATGATTCCAAGTGTAAAATGGTACCCGGTTCAACCACAAAACTAATGTTATTACTTTGAGTGGTTTTATTATCTTTTATCCATTTTTCTTCAAACTGATAACGTTGTTTATCACAATAGGGAATTACGGTTGTATTTAAAAACAAAAACACACCTGCAAGTATACCTGAAGCAATAAGGTATGGTTTTAAAAATCTTTTATAGGAAATCCCGCTGTTTAAAATGGCAATTATTTCACTGTTTTGCGCCAACTTACTGTTGAAAAACATAGCGCTTAAAAACACAAAAATCGGGCTGAACATCCCAAAGAAGTATGGTACAAAATAAATGTAGTACTCAAATACGATGGTGCCGAAGGATGGTTTTTTCTTTAAGAAGTCGTCAATTTTTTCGCTGATATCGATGAATATGGCTATTAAGGCAAATAAGCCCAAGGTAAACAAAAAGGTTACCAGGAATTTTTTTACAATGTAGCGGTCAAGCGTTTTTAGCATAATCATCAACTGCGGCAAATAAAAGCAAATTCATTCAGCCTGCAAAAACTCTACCAATAAATGCAACGGTTACAACCTTTGCGTGATGAGAGGTAAAATACTTTTTTTCCAAGTTAAAAAATTACCTTCAACGATATGTTTTCTGGCTTCTCTCACTAACCATAAGTAAAACATGAGGTTTTGTCGGCTTGCAATTTGAGCACCCAAATTCTCACCGGTATGAATCAAGTGACGTAAATATGATTTGTTGTAATCGGGCGTAAAAGCTTCGTCAAGCGGAGAATAATCAAATTGCCATTTTTGATTTTTGATATTGATAATTCCTTTTGATGTAAAAATAAATCCATGACGTGCATTTCTAGTTGGCATTACACAATCAAACATATCAACGCCTAAGGCAATACATTCAAGAATATTTTCAGGTGTGCCAACCCCCATTAAATAGCGTGGTTTGTTTTGTGGTAAAATGCTGCACACATGTTCGGTCATGATATACATTTCTTCTGCAGGTTCACCAACCGATAAACCCCCAATTGCGTTTCCTGCTCGGTTTTGCTCAGCCACAAACTCAGCCGATTTCGTTCTTAAATCTTTGTAAGTACTTCCTTGCACAATGGGAAACAAATTTTGCTCAATACCATACAATGGTTCTGTTGAATCAAACCTTTCGATGCAACGCTTAAGCCAACGGTGTGTGAGCTCCATAGAGTCTTTCGCATATTTATACTCACACGGATAAGGCGTACATTCATAAAATGCCATAATGATATCAGCACCAATCATGCGCTGAATATCCATTGCACGTTCAGGCGAAAAAAAATGTTTACTACCGTCAATATGTGATTTAAATTCTACTCCTTCTTCACTTATTTTTCGAATATCATTTAATGAAAATACTTGAAACCCTCCACTATCCGTAAGCATGGGTCTATCCCAATTAATAAATTGATGAATTCCTCCTGCTTTATTCAACACTTCCAAGCCCGGGCGCAAATAAACATGGTAAGTATTTGCCAAAATGATTTTCGCATCAATATCATTTTTTAACTGATGCTGATTTATATTTTTCACGGTTGCTTGTGTGCCTACAGGCATAAAAATAGGGGTTTCAATAATCCCTCTGGCCGTTTCAATTACTCCTGCTCTTGCTTTGGTAGCAGTATCGGTGTGTTGTAAAGTAAATTTCATGTACACTGTATTCCTTCGCAATTATCCTTCAAAATGAAAGGAAATTAAAATGAGTTGTGGTGATAAACCATTTAATAAATCGGTATAAATATAACCGTCTTTATACAAAGCGTTGTTTAGGGTATTACAAATTTTGATTTCGGGTGAAAATTTGAAATATTCAAAGTACATGTCTAATCCAAATCCCGCTTCATAACCATAGGTAATGGGCTTTAATGAAACAACCGGCTTATTAATACTTCGTTCTTGTTTGGTGCTTGATGCCAAATCATAGCTGGCTCTAAATCCACCGATAACGTAGGCTCTTGTATTTTTTCTTCGATCTGATTTAAACTTTAATAACAATGATAAATCACAATAAGCCGATTCTATTTCAGTTGTTTTTTTTACATTTTCAAATTCATAAGTAAGGTTACGTTGTACAAACGAAATCACCGGAAAAAGTAATCGGATATCCCAATTCTTGCCCAAATGTAAATTAGTAATCGCGCCTAACCCAATTCCGGCAAACGGAGTACTCGAGACTGTTTTTAAAGTATCGTTGATCCAATCTTGGGTATTTCGGTCAATTCTCATTCTGCCGGTATTGCCTGAGATGGTAAATCCAAAGTGTAGTCGCTTCAAATCATATTGCTCCAAGTTTGCTTGAGCAAAGCCCTGCAAACATCCCAAAATGAGAAGCAAGGAAAGCGCAATTACTTTATGGC
>JBKDBG010000054.1:0-64352 GCA_046314755.1 Bacteroidota bacterium
CATATTAATTAAGCTATGCCTAAAATTTTAATACCCGGAGGCAGCGGTTTGGTGGGAAAACACCTGATAAAACTGCTGCAAAATGCCGGACACGAAGTTGCCATATTATCACGTAAACCACATAATAACAACAACATACGCAGTTTTGTTTGGGATATAAACGCACAAACCATTGATGCAAAAGCCATTGAATGGGCCGATGTGGTTGTAAACTTAGCCGGAGCAGGCGTTGCCGACCACCGCTGGACCCAAGCCTACAAGGAAGAAATATACAACAGCCGCATCCTTTCTACGCGCTTGTTGGTGCAAGAAATAATTCGTCAGAAAAAATCACTCCTTACTTTTATTAACGCCTCTGCAATAGGATTTTACGGATACCAAACTCCGGAAAATACTCAGGAAACCCATGCGGCTTCAACCGTTTATTTGGCCAAAGTTTGTGCCGATTGGGAAAACGAATGTAAGCCATTGGCTGATGCCGGTATTCCGCTAAGCATTGTGCGTATTGGTGTGGTATTGGCGGCCGAAGGCGGCTTTGTGGCCGAGGTTGGCGGTATGATTAAAAAATGGATTGGAGCACCGTTAGGAAGCGGAAAACAACAAACCAGTTGGATTCATATCAACGACCTTTGCCGCTTGTTTGCATTTTTAATTGAAAACCCAAGTCTTGCCGGCATTTACAATGGCGTAGCGCCACATCCGGTAAGCAATGCACAAATTACGCAGTTGCTTGCCAAGGCGTTAAATCGCAGCATTATTTTGCCTCCTGCTCCTGCATTTGTTATTCGGTTGTTGTTTGGTGAAATGGCCGATATGCTTTTGGCCTCACAACATGTGTCGGCACAAAAAGCATTGAAGAATGGATTTAGTTTTGAATTTGCACATGCAGAAGACGCGATTTTAAACCTCACCGCCAAAAAGCCATAATATTTGCCTGTGGGTTTCGTATTATATCTGCATATTTGTAGCGGTTGAAACACATTAAATACATATTTTACTTTTTTATTTTGGTTGGCTTTATTTACCTCAATGGTTGCCGACCGGAAGAAGAATTTACCACCGATCCTTCCATTCAACTGAAGTTTAGTGCGGATACCATTTTGTTTGATACGGTATTTACCCAATTAACATCAGGGGAGCGAAGACCTATTTCTGTAACCAAACAATTGCGGGTTACAAACCCTTCATCAAACGCCATTCGTGTGAATATTCGTTTGGCGGGAATGGCCGGAAACACCTACCGCTTAAATGTTGATGGTGTGCCAAGTAACCAAGTGTATGGAAAAGAAGTGATGGGCAAAGACAGCCTGATTATTTTTATTCAATGTTACATTGATACAACAACCAACAGCGGAAGAGATAGTGCCTTCATAAAAGAAGATGAAATTGTTTTTGAAACCAACGGAAATCAACAACAGGTTAAGTTGGTGGCATGGGGACAAAATGCCAAATATTTCAACAACCAAGTATTGGATTGTAACTCCGGAAATTTGGTGTGGACAGCCACTAAACCCTACGTAATTTACGATTCCATTTTGGTGCCCAAGGGCTGTACACTTACCATTGAAGCCGGCACAAAAATTCACTCCTTCAACAAATCGTGCTTGTTGGTGGCCGGTACTTTAATTGTAAACGGCACAGCTGAAAATCCTGTGGTGTTTGAAGGCACACGCCTCGACCAAGAGTATAAAGATTTGCCTAACCAATGGATTGGTATTCGGTTTTTGGCCGGAAGTAAAGACAATCGCATAACACATGCCATTATTAGAAATGGTTTTGTGGGCATTGAAGTTGACTCGCAACCGGTCAATACCAACCCGAATTTGCGTATTACCAACACCCAAATTTATAATATGGCCGCTGTGGGCATTGTGGGTTATTCAGCCCATGTTGAAGCCATTAATAATGAAATAAGCAACTGCGGACAGTTTGGTTTTTTTGGTGCGCTTGGCGGCAATTACATTTTACACCACAACACACTTGCAGGCATTACCAGCGGATTTAGCAGGCAAAACCCTTTTGTGGTGTTTGACAATTCGCCTTATACCGATGCAAACAACCAAATTATTGCTCGTTACAACCTAAGCTTTAATGTGGTAAATAACATTATTTATGGGAACCTTGATGATGAGTTTTTACTGAACAATAACCCATTGGGTATTGCCCCAACCAATTTGGTGCTTCAAACCAATTTAATAAAAACCGAACAGCCCGGTTTAGATGCCAACGGCAACATCATCAACAAAGATCCATTGTTTGAAAATACGGCTTTAATCAACTACAAGCTCAAAGAAAATTCACCCGCAAAAGGCAAAGGCACCAACTTGGGCATTACTACAGATATTAAAGGAAACATACGCGCTGCCACGCCAAGCATTGGTTGTTGGGAGTAGTGTTCGTATTTGCGGGTTTAATATTTTCGTGTTCTTTATTGCGGGTTGTGTATTGCGAGTTCTGTTTTTGAATATGGGAATTAACCATTAAAACTACTCATCGCTATTATTGGCGGCACATATCGAAAAATTCCATATTTAAATTGCTCTTAACCATTTAAAACACAAAAAAAATAAGCTCATTTTTGTTTTGTATTTATCATTTAATAAACCATAATAAACATGAGTATAACCCACCCTTCCGGCCAAGTGCAGCAGCACCCAATTGAAGCCCTAAAAGCAGAAATAGAATTATTCAAACAAAAACGCGATTAGTATGAAAATGCATTCTTATTTTTTATTGCTGTTTATACTTATGAGCAGCATGGCTTTGCAATCATGTAAAGATGATGAATGCCAAGACCCGCGCAACCCCGATTGCGATAATTACAACCCGTGTATTGATGCACAAGCTACCAGTGCTGCGTTTACAATTAAAGAGGCAAGTTATGTGGATATTATAGAACCTGAATTAACAGATTTTTTAATGGATACAGACTCTTGTTATATGAACAGTGTTTTTTTTGAAGCCACACAGCATGATGCCGATAGTTTTATTTGGCAGGTGGGAAGTGAAATAGAACCCCGTTATGGCAAACGAATTAATGTGCAATTTCCGGATAATTTGCGGGGTACTAACTTTAATGTGCGTTTGATTGTAAAGCGCAAACCCAATACCCGCTGCTTTCCCAATGATGATGGCATAGATACGGTAATGCGCAGATTTTATTTTGTACGTTTTAATGAACCGCTCAGTTGGGAAGGTACGTATTATGGTAGCGATGATGATAAACCTGATAGCATGTATACCATTGTACTAGGGCAAAGCTATAATGCGGCAGAACAAAAAGATATCATAAAAGTATTTGGTGTTCCTAGGGGGTGTAAGGATACGATTAATGAGTGGATTTCAAATAACATAGTTAATTATTCAAATATAAGGTTTATACGTGGTGGTTTAGATTGTGATGCTAAAATTATTTTAAGTGTTTTGATTAAAAACAATCAAACTATTATTAAGCAAGGATATCGGACCATAAAAAATGGAGTTTTCAACCAAGAGGTACGGACTTTTACTGGAGTTAAAATCAACTAAAATATCATGAAAAAATATACATTTCTCATAGCTATATTTTGTTTAATTGGTGTAGCGGTTCAGTCTCAAAATACAGAGATAAATGACACTATTAATACTCCACATAATGGACAAGACCCTTGTGCTAGGCCACAAATTGTAACCAATCCCTTTGCACCACAAAATACAGAATGGTATAGTCAACGCAACAGATTTAGTGATTACTTATTAATGCAATAAGTAACAACCATAAAAAGAGAAATTGAGATAAATACATTTGGTAATAATCATCCGCAATTAACAATATTTCAATCAAAACAAACTTTGAGTTTAAAATTCCTTTACCCATGCACGCCTTCTAAAAACTCAAAAGTACCAATTATGTTTTCAATTTCGGCCTTTTCGTTTTCGGCTACCGGTAGGTTTTTCATAGCAGTTTGTATGGTGTAAGCAAACAAAACAACCTTATCATTTTTAGCAGTTAACCAATAGTAAACGGTGTACATGGCCTGGTTAATTGGATGCTCTTTAACAAAAGCTACAAAATGATGTTTGGGCGTTTTTAAAATGGCGGGCTCAAAGTTTTGGTTTTGCCGGTACACCTCATTTAACATTTGCTCTGCTGCTTGTTCCCCTTCAAAATCATTGGGTAAAACCATCACGCGCAACACGCCTTGTCCACCGTTATTTTGGTAAAACAAATAATGCCCTGCTTCATCGGTTTCTTGTGTCCAAGTTGCAGGATATTCTATAGCAAAAAAACCATGTAAGGATACAAATCGTTGGGAGGTACTCATGATGCAAGTATAAAAAAGTATTGGGGTTTTTTATTACGGGTTGGTTATTGGGGGTTGGTTATTTGAGTTCACTTTTTAAATGTAAGACATGACAATAAACACCATCTCTCACCACACACCAACAAACAACTTTTACACGGAGTACATTGTGTTGATGGCGATTATACAGGCGGAGTTTTGTAGAAAGTATTGATATACCGCTCCAATGGAGCTTATTTGGGTTTATATTGTTTTTTCTATTAGCATGGCGTCCCCTACGGGTCACCACAAAACCAATTCAATTTTCATTCCCACCCGTACCCTGACCCTAAAGGGCACAGCCGCACAGGGGTTGTTAGGTGGTTGGTTTATTAGTTGATGCGGAGTTTCAAAAAAACACAAATCCAATTAAAATTAAATGAGTAAACGAGGGTGGCTCATATCTTTTTTCTTTCAGCTTTGCGGTCTTTCGTCATTAAGCGAAGCGGTCATTTTTCTTTCATCAACCGAAGCATTGGCACAGGTTGGTCTCATCTCTCTTTTCTTCCACCCTTTACCCAAAATTAATTTCGGTGCTATCGCCAATATTTAAACTTTGTTTCATGCCTTTTAACAGCGCATCATTGCCAATAACCGAGCGGTCTAAAATGGCATATTCAATTTGTGCATAGGGGCCAATAATGCTTTCCTTCATCACCGCATAATTTAAAATAGCATGATCGCCCACTGAAACATTAGGGCCAATAATGGAGTTGCTTATCTTACAATTTTCACCAATAAAAACCGGAGGAATAATAATGGTATTTTCAAAATTGTATTGCGATACATCATAGTTTAATCGCTTTAACAAAGTTGCGTTGGTATCTAACAATATTTCTTTTTTTCCGCAATCAAACCAATTGTCAACATCCACGGTTTTCATTACCACTCCGGCCTCAATCATTCGCATTAAAGCATCGGTTAAATGAAACTCGTTTTGTGTGGTAATTTTTTCATGCATGTTGTATTCAATAGCCTCAAACAGCTTGTTGCTTTCCTTAATTAAATAAATTCCTACCAAGGCCAAATTTGATTTTGGAATACTCGGTTTTTCAACCAGTTTTTTAATGGTGCCATCCTCATTCATTTCGGCCACACCAAACAAACGCGGGTCTTCTACTTTTTTAACACACAAGGTTGATTGCGGTTGGGCCAGCAAACTTTTTAAATTCACATCAGCAATGGTATCACCCAACACAATTAACATTTCATCATCCTTCAAATATTCTTTGGCCAACCAAATGGCATGCCCCGTTCCTTTACCGGTGGTTTGAATCACAAATGACGCTTTTACATTCGGGTAGTGGGTTGAAAGGTAATTTTCAATTTTATCACCCATGTAGCCAATAATAAAAACATACTCAGTAATGCCCGCTGTAAGCAACGAATCGAGGATGTGACCAATAATGGGTTTACCTGCAATTGGAATAAGCGCTTTGGGCTGGGTATGGGTATGCGGGCGTAAACGGGTACCAATGCCTGCAACAGGAATAACTGCCTTCATGTATGTTTCTGTTAAATAAAGTTTTGTGTCAACTTCGCTTCAAAGTTAAAGGTTTCATTATTGCATTCAAGTCAAATTGCTAAATTGCGCAAGAAATCACACAAAAAAATGAAACGCGATAAACAAATTTTTAACCTCATTAACCAGGAATTACATCGCCAGGAACATGGTATTGAACTCATTGCTTCAGAAAATTTTGTAACCAAACAGGTAATGAAAGCCATGGGCAGTGTGCTTACGAATAAATATGCCGAAGGCCTGCCGGGTAAAAGATACTACGGAGGTTGTGAAGTGGTGGATCAGGTGGAGCAATTGGCCATTGACAGATTAAAAAAATTATTTGGTGCCGAATGGGCCAACGTACAACCGCATAGTGGCGCACAAGCCAATGCTGCGGTAATGTTAGCTTGCTTAAATCCGGGTGATAAAATATTGGGTTTTGATTTATCGCATGGAGGACATTTAACACATGGCTCGCCTGTAAATTTTTCGGGTAAGTTATACGTACCAAGTTTTTATGGTGTGGAAGAAGCCACCGGAGTAATTGATTACGATAAGGTAGAAGCCATTGCCAAAAAAGAAAAACCAAAAATGATTATTTGCGGAGCATCTGCTTATAGTCGCGATTGGAATTACGAACGTTTGCGTATTATCGCTGATGGCATTGGCGCTTTGTTATTGGCAGACATTGCACACCCTGCAGGATTAATTGCCACCGGATTATTAAACAACCCATTACCACATTGCCACATTGTTACCTCAACCACGCACAAAACATTGCGCGGACCACGTGGCGGTATTATTATGATGGGCAAAGATTTTGAAAATCCGTGGGGGCATAAAACACCAAAAGGTGAAATAAAAATGATGAGTGCTTTGCTTGATGCAGCGGTATTTCCGGGCACACAAGGCGGACCATTAGAACACGTTATTGCATCCAAAGCAGTGGCTTTTGGCGAGGCATTAACAGATGATTTTGTTGCCTACACCAAACAAGTAAAAGCCAATGCACAAGCCATGGCTGAATCGTTTGTAAACAGAGGCTATAAAATTATTAGCGGTGGCACTGATAATCATTTAATGTTGATTGATTTGCGCAACAAAAACATTACCGGAAAAGCGGCTGAAAACGCATTGGTAAAAGCCGATATTACCCTCAACAAAAATATGGTTCCGTTTGATGATAAATCGCCATTTGTAACCAGCGGTATTCGTGTTGGAACAGCTGCAATTACTACCCGTGGTTTAAAAGAAAAACACATGGATAAAATTGTGGAATTGATAGATCAGGTAATCATGAATCCTGATGATGAAAAAGTATTAAAAGCTGTTCGTAAAAAAGTAAACAAAATGATGGAAAATTTTCCATTGTATAAATAAAAAATTGCTGCGTTTAAACGCGTAACAAAGGCCGCGGTATTGTATTGCGGCCTTTTTCTTTTAACCACGCCAATTAATAATCACACAACACATGGCTTACCTATTATGCATTGAAACCGCCACCGAAATTTGTTCGGTTGCTTTGTTTAATAATAAACAATTGTGTGCAAGTGAAATGAATGCCGAAGGCAATAAACACGCTGCGGTACTTACGTTGCTTATTGATGCTTGTTTACAAAAAGCCGGCATACAAAAAACACAATTAGATGCCGTTGTGTTAAGCAAAGGCCCCGGATCATACACCGGCTTACGCGTGGGTACATCAACCGCTAAAGGAATTTGTTATGCGTTAGATATTCCATTGATTACGGTAAACACTTTGGCTGCATTAACGGCTTATTATTTGCAAACACATACCGTTTCAGAGGGTTTGATTTGCCCCATGATTGATGCAAGAAGAATGGAAGTTTACACAGCATTGTTTAATCAACAACATCAAACTGTTTTAGCAACCGAAGCGAAAATAATTGACGAAAAAAGTTTTGAATCGGAATTAAACCAACAGCCGATTTATTTTATTGGCAACGGAGCTGCAAAATGCGCCAACGTAATACAACACCCGAATGCAATATTTGTGCATGATGTGTTTTGTAATGCAGCAGGCTTAATTGATGAAGGGTTGATGGCCTACCAAGAAAAACGCTTTGAAGACCTCGCCTACTTTGAGCCTTTTTATTTGAAAGATTTTGTAGGAACCACTCCAAAAAACAAGTTATAGTTTATTGTTTACAGCGTTCGTAAGAAACAATAATAATCCCCACTTATAGATTTTAACTATTGGGAAGCGATTCGATAAAATGCATGAACAATTGCGTAAGTTTTAGCTCTGCTTTTGACGCCACTTCAATAATCTCTTCCAGCGTTACCGGCTTTAAATAATCGGGATCACACTCATCGGTTAACACACTTACCGCAGCACAAGGCAAACCCATGTGATTGGCAGCAATCACTTCCGGCACGGTGCTCATACCCACGGCATCGGCACCTAGTTGACGAATGTATCTGTATTCTGCTCGCGTTTCGAGCATGGGACCGGGAACGGCCGCATACACACCTTTGTGCAACGTAATTTCATGTTGTTGCGCAATGGCCATTAAACTTTGGTTGAAAGCAGGAAAATAGGGCGCACTCATATCCGGAAAACGAGGACCCAATGCTTCAATATTTTTTCCGATTAACGGATTGCTTGGTTGCAGGTTGATGTGATCATCAAGCAACATTAAATCTCCTTTTTTCCAATTTAAATTTAAGCATCCGGCAGCGTTTGACAAGAGCAACAATTTTATCCCTAAAAACTTCATTACGCGAATGGGAAATACAATTTGCTCCATGGAATATCCTTCGTAAAAATGAAAGCGTCCTTGCATCGCCAATACCGTTTTTCCGCCAAGTGTTCCGTATATTAATTTTCCGGCATGGCTCTCAACCGTTGAAATTGGAAAATGCGGTATTTGTTGGTAGGATATTTCTTGAATGACTTGAATATGTGAAGCCAAGTGCCCCAAGCCTGTTCCTAAAACAATGCCTATTTGTGGCTCGGCAATTCCTTGCTGATTCAAATAAGCCACACTTTCATTTATGCGAGAAACAACACCACTCATCATTTTACATCAAAAAATACAACAAGGCCAAAAGGCTAAACAAATAGATGGGTAAAAATAAGGTAAGCAAAATAAAAAACACCGAATCGAAAAAAACGGTATTGCGTGTAAACATCCATGATATTTTTTCCATGAACCAAAAATGTGGTAACGCAAATTTGCTGCTGTGGTAAAAACTTTTGTAATGGTGCACATGCGGATGCGGATGAACATTTTGTTGTTGCAAAATGGTTAACAAATCTGCTTGTTGTTGCTCGGCTTTTAGCCAACGTTGCACCAAACCTCCGTGCTCGGGCGTTTCAGGCTTAATGTTCGGATGATGCACGCATAAAGGCAATAAAGCATCATACAAGGTTTGTGAAAACTCACGCATAAAATTTGGCGTATCCAATACGCCCTTAAATTGTTCGCGAGCAATGGGTTTTCCGTAACGTATCACAACCGATTTTCCCGAACCTTTAAAATGCTCATACGTAATGCCAACCGGAACAACTTTGGTATGAGCAGTTGTTCCTTCTGTTTGCCATGCATTTTTTATGATGCGTGCCGGTCCTTTTTTCATCACACGCAACTCCCAATTGTTTTCACACAACCCCTCACCAAAAATCAATATCATTTTGTTGCGGTTAAAAATTTGCTGACAAGCATCAAACGTTTCAAAGTTTTTATCCAGGTTTTCTTTGCCCTCACTAATACGATAAACCGGCAACACATGATATGCGCGAATAAGCCAGGCTAAAGGTTTAAACTTAAACGCATCACCTCTGGCCAAAAAATAGGTTGATCGCTTTAAAGGAGAGGCAACCAACAAAGCATCTAAAAATGCGTTGGGGTGATTTGCCACCAACAACACAGGACCATGTTCAGGAATATTTTCTAAACCGGCAATGTGTACCTGTCTGAAAAATAATTTAAATCCAAGCCGAAATAACTTTTGTGTGATGCGGTAAATCATAATGTCCAATCAAACATAATAAACTATGGTTAAACCTGAATTTTTTTTACAAACCAAATATAAAAAGGCAACACCAACAATTGTGCTATAGCCATGCCCACAAAAGCCCCGTTTAACTGATATGCGGGAATAAACATATAAGCTAATAATGCACTAAAAACAATGGTTGCGCCCATTAAACCAATCACCACTTTTGCTTGTGCAAACCTAAAGAAATAGATATGCAGCGGAGTGGTAACAAACACCGGTACGCAGGCCATAAATCCAAAAACGGACCACCGCCAGTCTGCTTCAATTTGATACAATGGCAGCAACAAAACATACATGGCAACCAACGCGATTAAAGTGATTAAAATGCCAATTAAAAACACCTTTTGAGTAGCTTTTAACAAGTCTTGTTTGTTCATTTGATACAATTCAATAGCAAACGGATATACCACAAATGAAGCTGCAGCTTTGATTAACGAAAAATAATTACTCACCACTTGGTATTTACCTAAAGCGGCCTCATCCAACATGGCCGCCACCAACATTTGATCGGTTTTGGCATAAAGTATCATTACAAATCCCAGCATAAAAAACCCGAAAGCGTCTTTAAACAAACTCACTTGGGGCGAAGAGATGTTTAGCTTTGGAAAGTACGCCCAAAACACCCACACTGCTTTAAACACATTAGAAAATGTAATGGCCCACAAAACCTGGTTAAACGGCATGGCTGATTTAAAAACAAAGAGCCAAAGCAACAAAACGCCAATCGATAACACTTCGGCAACAATGGCCTGAGTATATTTTTTTTGATGTACAATAATCGCCTCAAAACTTTGGACCACATACCTTGCAACTATCCAAATGCACAAGTGTAAGGCTGATGTGTTGTGATAATAGAAAAACAAACCAAGGCATACCGGCAACAACAAACAAAATATTCTTGTCCAAAAATGTTCGTTCCACAATTGGTTGATTTGTTGGGGTTGATTCGCAAATAATTTGAGCAAATGCTCTTTGTTTCCCCAATTGATTACTGCACCGGCAACGTAATAAACAAGTTGTAAAGAAACAATTTGACCCCAATACTCCACCTTAAACCAGCGCACAATAACAACCGACAACAATAAGTTGCTGATGGAGGGCAACAATTGCAACAGGGAATAACCCGTAATGGCCTTTATTTTTTGAACAAGTTGCGTAATCATGTGTTGATGCAAAATAGGCATTGTTGGGTAAGGCACAAATAAATTAATGCCTTGGGATTAAAGCACAATTAAATTACATTTGTTCAACACCCTTAAGAAATGCAAAGCCTTTAACTATTGCCAATTTTATTGATTTCTTACCAATGAAACATTTATTGTTCGTTTTGCTTGTGTGCGGCTGCTTTGGGGTGAATGCACAAATGGTTAATGCGGTTGAAGCAGGAAACATTGCTGCTTACGAAAAATCCATTAAACGACTACAAGAACAGCCTGATGAAACCTTATTTGAAAAGGTGGTAAATAATCTCAGTTTTGATTGTTTCCATTCTGCTATTCCGCTAAAAAACTTGCGCGAGTACATTCCGCAGTTATACCGTATTCTTGATCAAAGGCCGGAGTTGGAGAAGCACCGTTACTTGCTGGATTTTACGAGCGCTGTTGAAGCTTACAGCAGTGGAAGCGACAGCAACTTTATTCAACGTGTTTCTGTTTCTAAAACAGCCTTACTCAACCAAAAGAGGTACCGCGATGCATTTCGACTGAATGTTGAGGCGGCACATTATTTGGCCCACATGGATAAAAAGGATGAGGCCAAAGCTTTATTCTATGATAACGAGTACATCATTGACAAGTTCAGTAAAGACATTCTCATTCAATCGGAAGTGGTGGAGGCCATTCAAAACGCCAACTCATTGGGCTATTTGTTTTTCTCCCGAAACCAATTTGATTCTGCTGAAAAATATTATCGCATTGGACGACAAAGGGCTATTTCATTTAAGCTCGATCCATGGATTGGCATTACCTCGGGCAACCTGGGCAGTGTTTACCAAAAAACAGGAAAGCATGATGAGGCTATTGAGTTGTTGTTGATTGATAAATCCAAATCAACCCAGGCAGGAATTTACACCAGCGCTATTAATGCGCTTTTCGAGTTGGTTTCTATACACCTTCAGCGTAACCAATATGATAAGGTGAAAATTTATTTAGAAGAGGCGGATAGTTTATCAAAATTAGTAGATAAAAAAGAGCATATTGAGTTCTTAAATCAATTTAAAATAAAATATGCAACCCGACTCGCACAAATACATGCCGGAGTAGGAGACTTATCCGTAGCCAAACAATATTATGAAGAAGTGATTGAGCGCCTCACTGCATCAGAAAAAAACCATATCCTTGAAAAACAAGCGTCACAACGTTTACGATACCGAATAGAAGACAATATGATAAAACTTGCCGAGTTGGAGGTGAGAGAAAGAAATTTTTGGTATATCATTATTCTGGTTGGACTCTTGTTGTTATCGTTTTTGGTATTGGCCATTATTCAGGTTCGTTACAATAACCGATTAAAAGAAAAAGGCCAAAAAATTCAACAACAAGCTGAAAAGTTAGAACGCTTGAATGTTGAGAAAAACAAATTGTTTTCAGTTGTTGCACATGATATTAAAAGCCCGCTGAGCAACCTGCAAGACGTGTTGGAATTATACCAAGGACAAATAATTGACGAGGCTATGTTTTTAAAATACAAAGACGACATTAATTACTCATTGGCCGGTTTGTCGGGAACACTTGAAAACCTGCTTAATTGGGCTTCGGTTGGCATTAAAGAAGGTATACGTGTTAACTTAACCAAAGTTTATCCGGATGATGTGGTGCAGGACTTAATCAAACAAACGCAAGCACAAATTCAAAGCAAGGAATTATACATTCGCTATCACAACCACTACCAGGGCAGTGTAATGGCTGATTATAATTTATTGTTGGTGGTATTGCGTAACTTTTTAAACAATGCCATTAAGTTTTCTCCAAAAGGAAAACCGATTGAAATCACAATTGAGGAAACTGCTGGTGGTGAGAATAACGTTACCATTAGCATAAAAGATTATGGCATGGGAATGCCGCAAAACAAAGTGCAACATCTGCTTCACAATACCGACAATATTGAAAGCACTTATGGAACAGCAGGAGAGCGGGGTTCGGGCTTAGGCTTAATTATTGTAAAAGACTTTATCAGATTAATGAACGGTGAGTTACACATTCAAAGCGAAACCGGACACGGCAGTACATTTAGTGTTACCGTTCCAAAATACCAAAGTTAAAGGTTTTGCAACTCATCAATGGTGAGCGGCTTGGCAATGTATTTTTTTACCATCGGATAATCTTTAACCTTATCCGTATCAGCCGGGTCGGTTGAGGATGTAAGCAAATAAATTTCGATGGGCTGAGAAATGCTTAATTCTTTTAGTTCATCTAAAAACTGCCATCCGTCTAAAATCGGCATGTTTAAATCTAAAAATATTACCTCAGGAATTTTTGTGTTGTCATGCAATACTTTTTTAAGTGCCTCTATCGCATCAAATCCGTTTTCAAAACAAGAAAGGTGGTTGGCGTATAAACACATTTCAATTTGCATTTTAGCCGCAAATGAAAATATTTCGTCATCATCAATTAACCATACACATTCTACCTTATTCATTTTTAAATTCTATTTTAAATGTTGTACCAACATTAGGTTCACTTTGCACCGATACACTTCCTCCCATGGCCTCAATCTGATTTTTTGAGATAAATAAACCAACACCTCTTGAATCTTTGTGGCTATGAAACTTCTTATACATACCAAACAGTTTATGGCCGTGTTTGTTTAAATCAATTCCTAATCCGTTGTCTTCAAACAACATCACCATCTTGTCCTCGTGCTTTTCCGTTCTTATTTTTACATAACTCTCCCTGTCGGGCGATTTGTATTTAATACCGTTAGTTAAAAAGTTAAGAATGATGCTATCAATATAGGCGGGTATGCCTATTACGTAACATTGGTCATTCACCTCATTAATAATTTTCACCTGCTGCTCTGATGCCAATGCCACAACGTCTATACAGGCTTTTTCAACAGCCTTTTTCAACTCAATTTTCACCATTGATTCACCCGCTTTATCATTCATAAGCACCACTTCTTTTAAATGGCTGATGGTTTCTTCCAAGTTGTTTGAAGCCTGGTTTAATAAGCTAAACACTTTGTCTTCTGTTAAGTGCGGATGTTGAGACTTTAACAGCTCAATCAACATATAAAAGTTAGACGAGTGTGAACGCAAGTTGTGTGACACAATGTGTGCGTAATTTCTTAAGCGGCTATTTTGATTTTGGGTTAAATCAAGCAGCTCACTAATTTCCGTTTCTTTGTTTTTGCGTTCCGTGATATCGGTTTCTACGGCCATGTACCCTATCTTATTGCTCTCTTTATCCAACAAGGGAACAATATCAAGTTGCAACCAGTACTCGTTGCCGTGTTTTCCTCGGTTTAAAATTTCGGCACTTACTTCTTTGTCTTTTGAAAGTAACTCCCTAATGCGGGCAACGGTATCTATATTAGTCTTCTCAAACTGAAACATTCTTGGTGTATTTCCAATTATTTCTTCTCGTGAATAGCCGCTCAAACGAATCAAACTATCGTTTACCCATACAATTCTTCTGTCAAGGTCGGTAATCACTACACAGTTTGAGGTTTTTTTGGCCACCAATGAAAGGCGATCTAATTCCTCCTCATACGTTTTTCTGGTGGAAATATCCTGAATGATTCCTCGTATTTTTCTGACTCTTGTTAAAGGGTCAATGTGCAATTCCGCTTGCAAGTATATCCATTTAACCGTCCGTTTTCCGATAATGCGCAAATCCAATTTAAACTGATAACGTTGTGCGAGCTTACTGGCCATCAGTTCCTTCTCTAACAATACCCTATCATCCGGGTTGAGGTAAATTAAAATTTGATTCAGTGATTGCGAATCTTGATCAGAAAGTGCCAATAAGGTTTTTAATCCTTTCGACATTTCAAGATTATCTGTTTCCAGGTCTAGTTCAAAATTTCCGAGTCGTGCCACATCTTGCGCTTGCAATAATTTGGTTTGTGCCTCACTTAGATCTCTGGTACGCTTATTAATTTCAATTTCAAGCTCCTTGTTAAACTCATCATTTTTTTGTTTCGCTTCTTTTAAGCTGCGTTTCAATTTATAAAACGCGTTGTTTAAGTCGCCAATTTCATCTTTGTTGCTAATGGGGGTGATGTTAATGTTATAGTTTCCTTTTTCAAGTTCAATAGCAAGGTCGGTAACCGCTCTAATCGGTTTTGAAATTTTTATGGCAAACATGTAGAAAATCAGCATTGAAATCACCATGAGGGAAATCAGGAAAACATGAACAGGGGTGTTTAATTCATATAATGATTGATCAACTCGTTTTTTTGAAGTTGCAATCAGGACGGAACCGTTAAAAATAGATTTATCCAGCGGATATTCTTGATAGTAGTATTTTGATTCATCTTTTTGTAAAATCAATTCATCAGAATAGTTCACCGGGTTTTTGGTGAAAATTTCTTTTTGCTTGTTTTCGCCTTGCTGTAAAATGGCCACAAACTCAAAATCGGGTAACTCACGAGCCAGATTAATGGTGCGCTCAAGTCCTTCAAAATTCTCATAAGCTAATGAAAGCTCAACACCAAGTGCAACCGTATTCGCCATTCCCCTTAATTTAGCATTAGTGCTTTCTAAGAACAATTGCTTTTGTTTTTGAGGATAGTACCAAAATACCCCAGCAATTAAAAAGAGAATACTGGTAGCAAAGGGCAGCCAAATTTTAAAAGCGATACTTTTGGTAAACTTGCGCCAAGCCATTAATTCTTCACTTTAATGATGAGGGAAGATGGAATATCATTGTAGGAAGATGGCAATAAACCAATTGCTCCGGGAGTTGCTTTTATTGTTTCCACCATTTCTTTTTCAGAAGAAACAAAAACCGGTGAATTTCCTCTACCTTGAAACACCCACGACAACCAATATTTTTGCATGCCATTCACTGAAGTTTTATAAACCTCGTTGGCTACAATACCTGCAAAATCTGCTTTTGAAGATGGCAACACAATGGTTACCGCCTCTCCATTATTCCACTGTGATCTTTTCCCTTTGAATATGGCAATGATTTCATCAAAACTTGCCTCTTTAAATCCCACATTGTTTCCAACTACTATAAGCTTGGTTGAAAACTGTAGCGTACTTCCCGATAAGCTTGTGCTAAAGGAAATAACCGTGGTTAATAGTATGAATAATATGTACTTCTTCATATTTAAAAACCATATGCAAGTTGAAACCGAAGCAAAAGCTCATCTTGGTGTTTATGAGGCGTGTTGCTATGAATGTGGCCCACACCAATTTTTTCAATCTGGGCCTTTATATTTATTAAGTGGCTAAACTCATACCGGTAACCCACTGCCAACTTGTAACGCTCCATATGGTAGTTGTGTAAGTCATTATCATCAACCATTATATAATCAAATAAGGCATAAGGTATGTTTTTTTCGTTGATTTTAAATGCCGAGTAAATATAATTGGCGTAATTCTTGGCCAAGCCTAAACTATCAGTTCGGGTAATATTAGCATTAAACTCATTCAACAACTCAAATCGTTCGCCAAAATACGCTAACGAAAAGCTTAATAAATGGTAATCTATTTTTCCTTTATACAGGGCAAATCCGGGAGGAAACATGCTCATTGAATGCCCGCTGTGCGAGCCATATCCGTTTTGTTCCATGTAGTCAAAATAGTAAGATGCGCCCACCCTTAATCCATCAATGGGCTTAACATGCACTGCTCCATATACAGCATGTTGGGGTTTGTTATCACCAATATCCGTATTATGTATGCCATTACCCACTCCTAAATCATAGCCAAAATTGTATTTACCCAAATTTTGCCCCTGCAATTGTATGCCTAAGGTGTGTACCGGGATCAAATGACTAAATGCAAACGGACGATCAATGCTTGGAAAGAATAAACGACCGTGATGGTACACATCGTTCCAATAATTGAGCGGTGTATGCACTTTACCGGCAATAACCGAGTGGTTTCCGGAGTAGTTAAACTTTACGAACGAACGCTCAATGCTGGCCAAAAATCCACTTGGTGATGCGTTTGAGGGACGTACCACATACTCACCCAAAAATGAAATACGCGGACTCAACTTGGACGTGATAAAAAAATCGTGTTCGCCAATGCCAAAGTAACCATAGGGTGTAGTATCCTTAATATTTGCGGAGAGTTCTTGGTGTCCGAAACCCTTAAATTGGGTTTGAGGAAATTGCGCAAACAACCACTGCGTGCTTAATAAGCCCATAGCAGAAGCCAACAAATGTTGTTTTCGCATGTTTAATATGCCTTTCATGATATAAGTTAAGTATCGGCATATTTACTTTTTTCAGTACTTAAGGGGATAAGTCTTTACAATTTTAGTCGTTTTTAAGTAAACATTCCAATATAATTTTCGAGCGATTCGCTTTGCCAAACCCCTTGCTCTGTTGTTGGGTTAATTAAGCAGGAAATATCCTTGTTAACAAAAAGAGAACGGGGTATTAATGTTTTTTTACAATCCTTTCTACTTGAAGAGGTTGCGTAAATATTTCTTGTAAATGAAGGATAAAATTCTATTTAAAAAAACCTTTTTGGAGCCAAGTAGTTTAAAACAGTATTAACTTTGCGCCACTTTTACCTTGAAGATTGTATTAAAACATATCCAATTTCTTTTACTCCTGCTGGTTGTAATTAACTACGTAGTGCCTGTGGTTTATGGTATTGACACAGAGTGGCAACAAACGGCTATGGAGCAAACAGAACAAGAGCAACCGACTGAAGAAGTCCTTGAGAAAGAGGATTTAAAAGAATCGGAAGTTCAATTTGTGATTCCGGCAAACCACATGCCGTCCATGCAAAAAGACATAACTGTAAATCGCGGTTATTGCTCTTCAACATTAAATCACCCGCGAAAACTCTTCACCCCTCCTCCACGGGCTTAATCAAACTGTGTTTGTTGCGTGCAACGTTTTGTTGCCGCGTTTCTCATTTTTTATTATACCTAATCACAACAAATGATTGATAAATTAATTGCGTTTAGCACACGCAGTCCATGGACCATTGGATTGCTTATGCTTGTTTTGATATGTTGGGGTGGATACTCCTTAAAAAACTTACCCATTGATGCTGTACCTGATGTAACCACCAATCAGGTAGATGTGATTACCAACTCGCCCAATCTTTCTTCATTGGAGATTGAGCGATTTATTACAACGCCAATCGAAATGGCTATGGCCAATATACCGGGCTTAATTGAAGTTCGCTCCAACTCAAAATTTGGCAGCAGTGTGGTAAAACTTATTTTTGAAGATAAAATTGATATTTATTGGGCTCGCCAACAAGTTTTTGAAAGGTTGGAGTCGGTAAAAAGTGAAATTCCGGAAGGTGCCGGCACGCCCATTTTAGGTCCGGCCTCAACGGGTTTGGGAGAAATCTATCAATATGTAATCAGGCCGGTTGATATTAAAAACAGCAAATACACTTCAACCGAAATTCGTACCATACAAGATTGGGTAGTACGCAGAAAGTTGCTGGGCTTACCCGGTGTTGCTGATGTGAGCGGGTATGGCGGCTTTACCAAAGAGTATCAAGCAAAAATTAAACCCGAGCGTTTAAAATCCTTAGGCATTACGGTTGATGAATTGTACGAAGCACTTGCCAAGGGCAATAGCAATACAGGTGGTGCTTACATTGAAAAGGACAACAAGGCTTACACCATCCGTGGAATTGGTTTGGCCAAAAACCTTGATGATATAGCCAACACGGTAATTGAAACACGTAATGGCGTGCCAATTTTGGTGAAAGAGGTAGCTGATGTGGAATACGGACACGCCTTGCGTTATGGCGCACTTACCATGAACGGAGAAGGCGATGTGGTGGGCGGATCGATATTAATGATGAAAGGAGCCAATGGCAACCAAGTAATTGATGCGGTGAAAAAACGCATGGGCGAAATTCAGGAAATGTTACCCGAAGGTTTGGTGATTGAACCGTTTGTTGATCGCTCTAAATTGGTAAATGCTGCAATTAAAACGGTGGCTACTAACTTAATTGAAGGTGCCATCATTGTGTTTGTGGTGATATTGTTGTTGCTCGGAAATTTACGTGCCGGTTTGTTAGCGGCATCAGTAATTCCGCTTTCCATGCTGTTTGCCTTTATTATTATGCATTACACCGGAGTCGTGGGTAATATCATGAGTTTAGGCGCCATTGATTTTGGCTTGCTGGTTGACCCTGCCATTATTGTAGTGGAAAGCGTGGTGTTGTTTTTAGCCGTGGCTTTAAACAAACGCATGAAAGAAAATCCTAACGGCATCATCACCTATCAGGAACGTCAAGATATCATTGTTGAATCAACCATTAGCATAAAAAAATCTGTTGTGTTTGGCGGGTTGATTATTTTGATTGTGTACTTCCCGATATTAACCCTGCAAGGTGTAGAAGGTAAAATGTTTAGCCCAATGGCTAAAACCGTGGGTTATGCAATTATCGGTGCGTTGTTGTTATCTCTAACCTACGTTCCAATGATGAGCGCATTGGTGTTGCGTCCGCCAAAATCATTACACCATGATGATATCGGAGCCAAAATTGTAAACTTCTTTTTAAAAGGAATTAACCCGTTGTTTGATTTTTGTTTGCGCTACAAAAAAGCAGTGTTGGGCTTTGCGGGAGCCGTGCTTTTGGCAGGCTACATCGGCTTCAGTAATATTGGTGGCGAGTTTATTCCTAAACTGCAAGAAGGCGATATTTTAATCGATATGAACTTGCCGATTGGAACTCCACTTACAGAGTCTATTTCACAAAGCACCAACATCCAACAATTTTTAATGAAAGAATACCCCGATGAAATTGAACGCATTGTTTCAAAAATCGGCACATCGGAAGTAAAGGTTGATCCGCTTCCGTTGGAATCGCAAGAAATTATTGTGGTGTTGAAAGACAAACAGTACTGGACTAAATCCAAACAGCAAGAAGATTTGGCCGCCATGTTTAATGAATCAATGAAACAATTTCCGGGAATTATTTTATCCATTCAACAACCTATTGAAAGTCGTGTAAATGATATGATGAGCGGAGCAAGAACCGATGTGGTGGTGCAATTATACGGACCGGATTTAGACACCTTGGTAAAAAAAGGAAATGAAATTATTCAACTCGTAAAAACCGTACCGGGTGCGGTGGATGTGCAAGAAAATAAAGTGTTTGGTTTGCCTCAAATTAATATTGAATACGACCGCAAGGCCATGGCTTTGTATGGCGTAAAAGTAGAACAAATTAACCGTGCCATTCAAACAGCTTTTGGTGGAGCTACCGCAGGTGTGGTGTATGAAGGCGATAAACGTTTTGATTTAACCTTGCGCTTGGAAGGCGAAGAACGCGTGAAGCGAGAGAACATTGAAAACTTAATGATTGAAGCCGACAATGGAGAGCCGGTTCCGTTGAAAGAGTTGGCTAGCATACAAGAAGATGTTGGCCCTTCAGAAATAGGACATGAAGGTTTGCAACGCAGGGTAAATTTAGGCTTTAATGTGCGTGAGCGTGATTTGGAAAGTGTGGTGAATGATGTGATAAAACTGGTGGATGCCAACGTAGAATTGCCGGACAATTACAAGGTAACTTATGGCGGTGAATTCGAAAATTTTAGCAGAGCAAAAAGCACATTGGCCATAGTAGTGCCTATTTCGTTGCTTATTATTTTGGGCTTGTTGTATTTAACCTTTGGCAACTTTAAAGACAGTTTGTTGATTTATTCCGTTGTGCCTCTTTCGGCAGTTGGTGGCGTGCTATCCTTGTTGCTTCGTGATATGAATTTTAGTATTTCGGCCGGTGTTGGTTTTATTGCCTTGTTTGGTGTGGCCGTACTTAACGGTATTTTATTGGTAAGCCGATTTAATGAATTGGGGGCAGAAGGCGTTAGCGATTTAAACACACGTGTTAAGCAAGGATTACAAGATCGTATTCGTCCGGTGTTAATGACCTCATTGGTAGCAGCCTTAGGTTTTATGCCTATGGCTTTATCAACCAGTGTAGGGGCCGAGGTACAAAAACCATTGGCAACAGTGGTAATTGGTGGGCTCATCATTTCAACCGCACTTACCCTTTTTGTATTGCCGGTGTTGTACACCTTATTCACCAAAAAAGAAACTTTAACCAAACAAGCGTAATGAAATTTTATATCGTCATATTTTTATTCAGCGTTTTTCCTGGAGTGTTGCTTGCACAACAAGGCAACAACAAACTCACCCGAAAAACAGCGCTGCAACTTGCTCAAGAAAAAAACCCGCAAGTGCAGTTGGCCAATACCAAAAAAGAAAAACAGGTGGCTTTGCGTGGTGCATCATTAAGCATCAATGCACCCGAAATAATTTTTGAAGCACCCACCTCAACAGAGTTGCGTCCTGGAGTATTACAAACGTTTGATTTTCCAACCACATACGTACGTAAGTATCAAGCACAACAGCAACAAATTAGTATGGCCGAAACCGAAAAACAAATTACCCTCAATCAATTGCGTTATCAGGTAAACACTACCTACAATGAAATGCAATACTTGCGGGAAGTATTTGTATCATACCTACAACAAGACAGTTTGTTGGAAGATGTGGTGGAAGTAACCAACGTGCGTTTAGAAGTTGGACAAATTTCTAACCTTGAAAAACTCAATGCACAATCGCAATACCGTGAAGTGAAATACCAATTGGATCAAATCAAATCTAAATTGCGCACGGCAGGTGTGCAAATGAGTTTACTCACCGGTAACCCTAACGACACCGGGTTGGTTGCGGCTGATGAGTTTTTGAAATTACCTTTGCCGGCTTACACCGTTCAAACAGAAGGAGTGTTTAATAACAATCCGTTAACCACGTTTTATGAACAAAATAAAAAGTTACAAAAAGCCTTACTTAACCAAAACAAAAGTTATTGGATGCCGGGCTTGGTGGTGGGGTATCTTAACCAAGGACCCGACAACACGCCTGCACGTTACCGCATGCGTTACGGTTTTACCTTTCCGTTATGGTTTTGGGGAAATGCTTCGCAAGTAAAAGCAGCCAAAAAAGAAGTAAAAGTTGCTGAGCAACAAGCCGTGCTGAACCAATATGAATTAAACGGAAATTATGCACAAGCATTGTCGGAGTTAAGGCAATACACAGAAGCATTAAACTACTACGAACAAACAGCTTTGCCACAAGCGGAAGAAATTGCCAAAACGGCAAAAGAAGGTTACCGTTTAGGAAGCATTGGTTATTACAACTACTTGCTCAACCTGCAACAAGTAATCAAAATTCGTTTAGGCTATTTAGAGGCTTTAAAAAACTACAACCAAGCTATTTATACCATTCAATATTTAAGAGGACAATAACATGAAATATATTGTAACAATATTAACCACGGTAGTGTTGCTGAGCGCATGCGGCAATAAAGAAAATAATGCCAACACACCGGCAAAAAAGGATTATGATTCCATTGCGCTTACCCAACAACAATTAAAAGGCGTAAATGTAACGTTTGTGCAGTTTACGCAGCGCCTTATCAAACCGATTATTCATGCCAACGGAGCCATACGTTTATTGCCCGAAAGCAAGGCCGAAGTAAGCTCGCACATCAACGGAAAAATTGACCGCATATTTGTGCGTGAAGGGATGTACGTAAACAAAAACCAAGCATTACTAAGCATCAGCAGTTTTGATTTATTGGAGTTGCAAAACGAATATGTTTCGGCAAAAAACGAAGCCGAATTTCAACGCGTGGAGTTTGAACGACAAGGGGAATTGAAAAAAAGAAACATGGGGGTCTTGGCCGATTATCAGGCAGCAAAAGCCAAATACCAATCAGCGATTATCAAAGAAAAAACCTTGCAACAAAAATTGGAAATGCTTGGCATTGATACCAGAGCTTTTGCTGATTTAACCAATCCGCATATTCAAAAAACCATCACCATTAAAGCACCTTTCAGCGGATACATGAACAAGTTAAATGTGCACGCAGGATCTTTGGTTCAACCGGAAACCATATTGGCCGAAATCATCGACCCGAAACAATTGCAAGCCGAAGTGTATGTGTATGAAAAAGATGCTGAGTTGATTAAAGAGGGTTTGCCGGTTACGTTAAACTTTGTGCAAAATGGCATTGCTCCTGTGCAAGGCAAAGTATTGTTTGTTTCGCGTGCGTTAGACCCTACCAACAAAACCATTACCCTGCATGTACAATTTGCCCAACCGCAACACGAAGAAATTCATGCCGACATGAATGTGAAGGCAGTAATTACAGGACAAGCAGGCAGCGTAGCCGAAATGGCTATTCCTGCCACAACCTTGTACGATGATGGGGAACACAAATACATATTTGTAGCCATGAACCCAAAGAACGAAAAAGTACAAATGAAAAAATTTAGGGTTGAAGTATTGAAAGAAGACGAAGGTTATGCGGTGATAAAATCCATACAAAAATTGCCGAAAGATTGTTGGATTGCAGATTACAATGTGTTGGCCATTGAGGCCGAAAGAAAGAAAAACGAATAAATAAAAAACTCCGTTGGTGATAAAACACCAGCGGAGTTTTTGTTTGGAGAGAACCTACTGTTAAAAAAGCATGAAGTGCTCTTATAAGCATTGTTATTTTACATCGGCACAATACCGTTTAGAAAATTGTGTGGAACATCAACAGTAACCAAAGAAGTAAAAAACAGTTTATCACACCTCCAGTCATTGCAAATGCCAAGTATTTTAATTTACTTGGTGTAACAAAACAGTTGAATGAGAAAGCGCTATTTTTTATTGCCATGCCTGCTTGCTTTCATTTTTTTAAGTGGTTGCAGTAAGCGTTATGCCTACTTAAAAACCATTCCTGTTGATGCCGTTAAGCAAGGTTCGATAGTAAAATCTCACCAACCAATTATTAAAACATTTTCCCATCGCATTGATAATCTAAACAATACACCTATTCTTCTTCAACAAGAAAAAATCACAACTTTAGCAACGACTACCATACAAGAAAAAAGCCTTGGTTTAAACAAAAGAAACCAACCCCAACTGACGGAAAAAAACCTACAGCACCTAAACGTTCACTAGAAAAAGAATCCAATAAAATGAATAATCTTGATACCGCTGTTAGCTTTTTAATTTATACACTTATTGCTTGTTTGGTTCTGCTTGCATTTATGATAACCGCATTCGGACCATTCATACTCATTGCTTTGTTAGCGCTTACGGCAACTACATGGTTTTTTGCATTACAGGTTTTTTTTGAGAGAGAGAAAGGAAAAGCGTGGGCCGTTTTTGTTATGCTTTTGGCACTGTTTTTCGCTTTTATTAGTTTTGGCTTTTACATGATGAGTTGGATGCGATCAAGCGCTGGTGGAATACCATAGGCTGTGTTCGTGATGGCTTGTTAAAATGATAGGTTACAAAAAGAATAGTTTCTTGCCCATTGTTCATCCAACGGATTTCACTAACATTATTACCTGTATTCGTTAGCATCATGGTTAAATCATTCGAGGTTTTGCTTGTGGTGTGGGAGTCCCGAGGTATCGGGAGAACCACCGACACAAGGTCGAAAAATAAAAAAACCCCGAACTTGCATTCGAGGTTTTGCTTGTGGTGTGGGAGTCCCGAGCAATTGGGAGAACCCTAAGACACAAGGTCGCAATAACAAAAAAAACCCGAACTTGCATTCGAGGTTTTGCTTGTGGTGTGGGGGTCCCGAGCAATCGGGAGAACCCCAAGACACAAGGTCGCAATAACAAAAAACCCCGAACTTGCATTCGAGGTTTTGCTTGTGGTGTGGGAGGGAATCGAACCCCCGACACAAGGATTTTCAGTCCTTTGCTCTACCAACTGAGCTACCGCACCGTGTTTTGGTCCTTTGCTCTACCTCCCGATAGTTATCGGGATGAGCTACCGCACCGTGTTTTAGGGAGTGCAAATGTAAAAGTAATTTTTAAATCTGCAAACTTTTGTTTCAATCTAAATTAATAATTCCTGCGCTGCTACTCAATTTTTTGTTTTAATATTGTGCAGAATCACGATTAAAACCTATGATTTCACAACTACTGTTCGTATTGCTTTCAGCAGGTGCCATTTACCTGTTCGCCAAAAACCTTGGTAAAATCCGCAGAAATATTTTGCTCGGAAAAGATGTTGACCTAAGCGACAATGCCGGAGAACGGTGGAAAACCATGCTTAAGGTGGCTTTCGGACAAACAAAAATGGCTGTGCGCCCGGTGCCCTTTTTCTTACACCTGATTGTGTATGTGGGTTTCGTGCTCATTAATATCGAAGTACTTGAAATACTCGTTGACGGCATTTTTGGAACACACCGTGTGCTTTCGTTTTTAGGACCGGTGTACAACTTGGCCATTGGCTTTTTTGAAATTTTAGCCTTTGGCGTATTGCTGGCTTGTATTGTGTTTTTATGCAGAAGATATGTGGTGAACATTGCACGCTTTCAAAGCCCTGAGTTAGCCGGCCAACCGAATAAAGATGCCGCAACCATTTTATTTGTTGAAATCATCTTAATGGCGGCTTTGTTAACCATGAATGCTGCTGATTTTCACTTGCAAAACAATGCTGCCAAACATTACACAAATGCAGGCTCATTCCCTATTAGCAGTTGGCTGGTTGCACCAATGTTTGCTTCGTTAAGCAACGAAACATTGGTGATTATTGAGCGTGCGGCTTGGTGGTTTCATATCATAGGCATTTTTGCATTTATGAATTACCTGCCTTTTAGTAAACACTTTCACATCATCATGGCTTTTCCAAACACCTTTTATTCAAACCTTAATGCAAAAGGTGAATTAAATAATATGGCGAGTGTAACGCAAGAGGTAAAACTCATGTTAGATCCAAGCGCAGCAACGCCTGAAGGATATCAGCCTCCAACCAGTTTTGGGGTGAAAGATGTACAAGATTTAACCTGGAAAAACCTGATGGACGCCTACACATGTACTGAGTGTGGCCGTTGTACCAGCAGTTGTCCCCAAAACATCACCGGCAAATTACTCTCACCGCGTAAAATTGTAATGGATGTAAGAGACCGTTTAGAGGAGGTTGGCAAAAACATAGATGCCAACAACGGTTCTTTTGTTGATGATGGAAAAAACCTACACAGTTACATTAGCGAAGAAGAATTGTGGGCTTGTAACACTTGTAATGCTTGTGTAGAGGCTTGTCCGGTTAATATCAACCCAATGGAAATTATTGTTGAAATGCGCAGATTTAAAGTAATGGAACAATCATCAGCACCGGGCTCATTAAACAACATGTTCAGCAACTTGGAGAACAACCAGGCGCCATGGCAATTTAGTCCTATGGATAGGGCAAATTGGACACAAGAAGCGTAAACGTTAACTTAGTACTTCATTAATTTTGGGGGCATACAAAACAGGCTTGAGGATGGTTAATGTTAGGCCCGGCCAGACAACGATAGTGATGTTATATTATTAATGTGTCGCTTGGTATGTTGTTTCATTCCTCCAAATGTGCAAATAAGTTATCCGCATTAACATAAATAACCTGAACGGGAACCGTAGAATGCTTCAAGTTTTTTTGAACAACAGGAATAAACGCCTTGGTGTGCTTATGCATAAACTTTGTCCAAAACACAACAACCAAAGGTCCTGAAGTAATCGCCTCGGAATAATCAACCCCATTTAATTTCTGAACAATATTAAACAGTTCTTCTCTGCTAACCATGCTATCTAATGGTGCCTGAATTTTTGGAGGGAATGATTCCATTATTCCATCCCTTTCCCAGTTTAAATTTGGCAAACCACCGGCATAGCAATTAATTTGAAACGACTCGGGATATTGCCCCTTGATGAAATAAAGCGCCTGTAATGGTTGTAAATGATTGTTTAACGATGTTGGAGTATGTTTTTGTTGTTTTGCTTTAAGCACCTGTATATAATTAGTGTCAACAGCATAAACATGTTTAAGTGGTATTTCAAACTGTATTGCTGCTGCTGTAATTGCTTTATCATCCATTGTTTTTACTGTCCTTATTCCAACCATACGGTTAACAATAAACGAGCAGGAAGTAAGTAATAGCAACACGGCTATTACAATCCAATTCAGGTGTTTCATTTTATTAAAACCCATTAATGCGTGAATATGTTTTATGAGTAGCTATATTGCAACATCAGTTTTTGCTGTTTATGTCAAATACTCGTATAACAATTCAACAGTTCTTTGGAGCCCATAATAAGGCCCCTGTTTTTGACGTTCGCAGCCCAAAAGAGTTTTCTGCAGGACATATTCCTGGAGCCTACTCCTTACCTGTTTTTTCTGATGAAGAAAGGGCTGAAATTGGTACTGCCTATAAACAAATCGATAGACAAACCGCTATAAAAATCGGGTTGAAGTATTTTGGATCACAGCTTAACCAATATTTAGAACCGGTTGAAGCCCTAACAAAAAAACACAATACCAACGCCATTTATGTTCATTGCTGGAGAGGCGGCATGCGCAGCAGTGCGATGGCTTGGCTACTTCAGTTTTATGGGTTTGATGTGTTTATAATAGAGGGGGGATACAAAGCTTACCGCAATTATGTATTGCAACAACTTGGCTTGCCTTTTCAGCTGAATGTGTTAGGCGGTTTTACCGGAAGTGGCAAAACTCAAATTTTAAATCACATCAAAACGTTGGGCATCCCCGTTGTTGATTTGGAGCATTTAGCCCAACATAAAGGCTCCGCATTTGGTAACCTCAACAACCACGAGCAACCAACCCAAGAGCAATTCGAAAACAATTTGGTTCAGGCATTAAGCGATTATTATCACGTAGATGAACAGGGCAACTTTTTTCAACCGCAACCCATTTGGATTGAAAATGAAAGTCAGCGTATAGGTTTGATTGATATTACCAAGTCGTTTTATCAAACCATGCAAAGCGCTCCGCTAATCACCCTGAACATTCCTTTTGAAGAGCGATTAGCGTTTATTGTACAAGCCTACGGCCACTACGAAACCAACAGACTAAAAGAAGCTACTATTAGAATTCAAAAAAAACTTGGAGGTCTTCAAACCAAAGAGGCGTTGAGCTTTATTGAGGAAGGAAAATTTTCTGAGGCCTTTGCCATTTTCTTATCTTATTACGATAAGCTTTATAGCGAGTCGATGGAACGGTCCCAAAGAAAGTCTACCAAAATTTCATCCTTTAACACCAACTTACACGAAAACTCTAATTTATTGCTTCAATTATTTCACTCATAATGGACCAAACTTTTAAGCTAACTCAATATGCCAAAGGCTCCGGTTGCGGGTGTAAAATATCACCGTCAGTTTTGCAAGAAGTATTGGCAAACCATCGCACACAAGGAGGCCAAAACTTATTGGTAGGAAACCAGCATAACGATGACGCAGCGGTATATCAACTAAATGATGAAACGGCATTGATTATTACTGCTGATTTTTTTACACCTATTGTTGATGATGCCTTTACCTTTGGTAAAATTGCGGCAGCGAACGCCTTAAGCGATGTGTATGCCATGGGCGGAAAACCCATTACGGCCATTGCTTTATTAGGCTGGCCAATTGACAAATTGCCCGCGGCTTTAGCATCAGAAGTGATTGCAGGCGCAAGAATAATTTGTGAAACGGCCGGCATAGCCATATCTGGCGGACACACCATTGATGCTCCTGAGCCCTTTTTCGGGCTTTCAGTAAATGGTATAACAAATCCAAAAAATATCAAAACCAATCAAACCGCTAAAGCGGGTGATAAAATATACTTAACCAAACCTATCGGTAGCGGTATTTTATCAACCGCCATCAAGCGAGGCTTAATTACCGAAAACGAACAACAAACCTTTATCAAAACACTCACCCAGCTTAATGATATCGGTTATTATTTAGGAACATGCCCCGGTGTTCATGCGTTAACCGATGTAACCGGTTATGGACTGGGCGGACATTTGTTGGAAATGTGCACGGGTTCGGGTTTATCGGCCCGTTTAAGATTAAGTGATATTCCTTTGTTGCCGGGAGTGAGCAATTACCTTGCGCAAACCGTATTGCCCGATGCAACTTACCGCAATTGGAATGCTTACGAAAACAATATTTTGGTACAGCCTGAGGTAGATGCCTTAAAAGCCTTTGCCCTACTTTCCGACCCACAAACCAACGGAGGTTTGCTTGTGGCCGTGGGTGATGAAAATGAATTTTTGTCAGTTTGTGAAAAACACCAACAGCAAGTGTTTTTAATTGGGGGGTTAGAGGAGAATGGGGTTCAATCCATAATTACAATTAATGATTAACCCATCCTTTTTTTATTGCCAACAAAACCGCTTGGGTTTTACTGGTAACATGTAACTTTTTATAAATATTAGTGATGTGTGTTCGAACGGTGTGTGGGCTGATAAATAATTTCTCTGCTACACCTTTATAATCCAAACCTTGCACCAACGCTTTGAGTATATCCATTTCCCGACCAGACAATTCTGGTTGACGGTTACTATGCAAAGCAACCTCCGATTGCATAAGCAACTGTAATGCTTTGCGAGCAATACGCGGACTCATTGGAGAGCCGCCAAATTCAACAATTTGCCAGAGCGCCTCTACAATTTTGTCTACGTTTTCATCTTTAAGTAGGTAACCAATCGCTCCTGCCTTAATCGCTTCAAAAATTTTATCATCATCATCAAAAACCGTAAGCATTAAAAACTTTGTTTCAGGATATATGCTTGCAGCAATGTTAACTGCCTCAATGCCATTCATTATGGGCATATCGATATCCATTAAAACAACATCAATCACCTGCTTTTCTTCTTTTAATTTGGTTAAAAAATCTTCACCATTAGCAGCTAAAAACGCCACCTCAATATCTTTTAAATAGCTCAACTTTTCTTGTAATGAAACCCTGTTCGGTTGTTTATCATCCACAATTGCAATGCGCATAATTTTGTTGTTTTTTTTCATCAAAAGTGCTGTTATGTAAGGTTTTATTCAATACTGCAAATGCGCTATTTTAATGTAATGGTCAATGTTGTTCCCTTGTTAATTTCGGAGGCAACAACAAGTTCTGCATTCGTTTCTTTGGCTCTTGCTTCCATATTTAGCAGCCCGTAGTGCCCTTTTTGTTTTGCTTGTTCCCAATCAAAACCTACTCCATCGTCTTTTATTACAAAACTAAACAGGGCTTGTTGATCGGATTGAAAGTGGATGTGAATGTTTTTACTTTTAGCATGTTTAAGGCAGTTGTTAAACGCCTCCTGACAAACTCGAAATAAGTTCAAAGCAACTGAAGGAGATAGTTCCTTGTTTGGTAAAATCTGTTCGGAAAAATAAACCTGAACACTTTTATCAAACTCCAACATTTTAAGTGCAAATTGTTTAAAGCGATCTGCAAAATCATCTATTTTTAAGCTGGTGTTACTAATTGCCCAAATGGTTTGTCGTAGAGTTAATATCGCATTTCGTCCGGCTTCGCTCATGGCCTGTAGGCGTTGTTGTTCATCTTGTTCTGCAAGCCTTTCGGGGTGTTGTAACATCCACTCTGCATTGGTAATTAAATAGCTGAGTTGTGCTCCCACATTATCATGCAAATCGCGAGAAATGCGCAAGCGTTCTTTTTCCAGTTTTTGTTGTACTTGCAATTCTTGTTGTAACTTAAGTTGTTGCCGTTTGATATAGGCATAAAATACGCCACCAATTGCCACAAAGCCCATTAAACCCATTACCAAATAAAACCAAGTACGTTGCCAAAATGGAGGAATAATAGAGATAAAAATATTGCGTGGTTGTTTGTTCCAATACCCATCGGCATTGGCGGCCATTATTTGAAACACATAATTGCCCGGAGGTAAGTTGGCATAACGAGCAAAATGTTTTGTGCCACTCTGTATCCAATTTTTATCATAACCGGTTAATTTATATTGATAAATGTTGCTTTCGGGTTGGCTGAATTCCAATGCCGAAAAATCGAAAGACAACGTATTTTCTAAATAAGACAATGTGAGTGATTGAATTTCGTTGTAAGCAGTATCCCTTTTGTATGGTATATCACCCAATAGTATTTCGTTAATGGCAACTTGTGGAGCATTTTTGTTTTCAATTACATGGCTTGGGTCTATAACGTTTACACCATTTACACCACCAAAATACAACAGACCACTATTATCTTTATGATATGCCCCTGTGTTAAACTCATTGCTTTGAAGGCCATCTTTTACACCATATTGTTTAAAGGTTTTGGTTAACGGATTATAAACAGATAGGCCTTTATTGTGGCTCATCCAAAATCGCCCCTGATTATCTTCCAAAATTCCATAAATAAAATCATCGGGTAAACCATCTGTAATCTCAAATTTTTGCAACACATTACCTATCGCATCCATTAAGTACAAGCCTACTCCGGCACCCACCCACACAAATTTTTTATCTTTTGATAAACAAAGTGTTTTTATAAATGCCTTAAAAGGCGGTCTCTTCCATTGTTTGGTTTTAGGATTAAATAAACAAACAAACCTAGTTGTGCCTACCCACCATGCAGTATCATTAACAATAGTAAAGCAGGTTATTATGCTATCCATATTGTTAAACTTGAAAAGCAACTTCCCTTTTCCTGATGGTTGTATTTCATAAAAAGACAAATCGCTACTTAAATAAAGTTTGTTATTGTAACAATGAAAAAAGGGATACGCACAATACCCTTTATTTTTATAATGAAAAACATCTGTCCGGCTAATTTCCTTTTTTGTAATTGGATTAAGCTCTTTTAAATATCTATCATTAACCACAAAATAGCGCTTATTCCAAAAGGCTTGCGCCAATACATGTGCATGTTCGTCATTCAATTTTCCAAATTTGAATTGATCACTTTTACCATTGGCTTTATAGGTTACAATTCCTTCAGCATACATACCAGTGTATATATTATGTGCGGCATCGCTGGTAATACTTTTAACTAATTTGGTACGTGATACCGAACTGTTATAGTGCTTAAACTTATTTCGGTATGGAGATAAACACCTTACTCCATCACCATTGGTGCATACCCATAAGTTTCCTGTGCGGTCAACCCGTAATTTTTGAATATAATAAAAACCTACCCTCTCTGTTTTGTTAAAAGAGGTAATGCGCTCCTCAAATTCATTTGTTTCAGCATTATAAATAAACAAACCACTGCTGCTGCCAAAGTAAATTTTACCTTGCCACCATGTTAATGATGTAGAGGAAAGTGTATTTAGTTTTTCGGAAAACTCGTTTGATGTTAGTGGTTTTACTTCGAACCGATTTGAGTGAACATGGTAATAGTAAATGTTTTTTTTATCAAGCGAACAAATTGTACTATCATTATACTTCATAAAACTACCAGTAAACGTATGAGGACCGTTAATAATCTCAACCTTATCGGTTTGAATATTTATCCTAAACCAAGTTGTAAGGCTATCGTTTAAGTAACCTATAATGTAATCCTTAATTCGTATACTAGTTCTTATAGAAGATACGGAAAACTTACTTGCTGTAACTTTTAAACGCTTTTCCTCGCGAAAAGTATTCAAATTAATAGCGAGTAATTCTTGACTACCTGAAATACTCCACACTCTTCCTTTTGGGTCTTCACCCAAAATAGTGGTGTAACTTTCCCCATTTCCATTGGCAATAGCCATTTCAAAAATCACGTTTTTAAAACAATCCAAAGTTCGGTTGTAAATGCTTACACCCTTATTATGGCTTATCCATAAATTATGTTTGCTATCCTCATAAAACCTAAAAGAGGTATTACCTAATAATGTGGTGCTATCTTTACTATTCCATTTATAATGGTGCATTTTATACCCATCAAACCGATTTACACCATCGGCCGTGCCAAACCACATAAATCCTTTATAATCTTGAAATGCATCCCAAACGGTGTTTTGCGCAAGGCCATTGTCAACGGTATAAGAGGTATAATTCCTAAGATGCTGGGAGTTCAGGTTAAAGCATGATAATATAAACAGAAGAGTGGTTACTCGTCTCATTTCACGGTTGATTAGGGTTGTGTGAATATACAGCATTTGATGTATTTACCAAGTGGTGTTTATAATAGTCCTTTGTGTTTCATCAATTAAAAAACACCTTTATGAAAAAACTTCTTCTTATTATTCTATTGGGCCTAACCAGTAAAATTACCTTCAGCCAATGGACAAACTTAAATGCATTATCTCTTCCTGGAAATAACGGTTATGATTACAGCATGATGGCCGTTAGTAATACTGGTAAAAACATAGCCGCATATTGTATAAAATATGAATTTGGCTCGCCAACTCCGGTTACTCACAAATATGTTATATCGAAAGACTTTGGCGTTACATGGACAGAACAAACGGCCCCGGGGCAAGTTCCCGGACAAATGTTTTGGGTAAGTGATGTTTTGTTTGTAAAAGAAACCCTATCAGACACCTTAAAAAAATCAACAGACTTTGGGGCTACTTTTTCTTACCAAGGAACCAAAAGACTATCATTAGGCTCTAAAATTGCCGTGATAAACCCCAGCAAATGGCTGTTTCAACAAAACGTTTCTGGCTCCTATAAGCTATTTGTCTCAACCGACCAAGGCACTACTTGGACTGAGCAAACCTCGTTGACTGTATTAACCGCACCGAATTTTTCATCCTTCGTTGTGCTTTCCAACGGAACAATTGTTTCGGTTGGTGCAACCGGTGCGAAGGTGGTTTATTCTTCCGATGATGGAAACACCTGGTTAGAAGGCACATTGCCCGAAATAATTGGCGCATATGAGCACCGCATTAACCTTACTCCCAATGGAGAATTGCTGATGTTTGTAGGAAACCCGTTTGAGCCCAAAATTATAAAATCAACAGACAATGGAGTTACATGGCAAAACGTAAGTACGAACATGCCAAACACGGCAACTGCGCTTTTATACCAAGGCAATGATATTATTTGTTTATGTAAAGATGCATCAACACATAAAAGTACTGACAATGGAGCAACCTTTACTCAAATAAGCGCCCCAAATGAACTTTATACATCAGGCATTTTTGGCAGTAAGACGCTTGAAAAATCAACCGACAACTTGTTTACCTGTGGTTCAAACAAAATTTATCGATATGGACCAAGCTCGCAAACAGGATTGTTAACAAATAAAAAGGAAGAGCTTACTTTCACTCTATTCCCCAACCCTGCAAGCTCGTTCGTACAATTAAGTTCCACTAGCGATATTGTAATACAAAGCATTGTTCTAATGAATGCAAACGGACAAAAAATAAAAGAGGTAAACCCAGGGGCAATTGTGGACATAAGTGGCATACCGGCAGGAATGTATTTCGTGCAAGTTTTGTCTAATAACGGATTATCTACCCAAAGATTCATCAAACAATAAATACGAGTCAAATATTTTCAGGTTATATATCGAAAGAGAGATTGGTGCTTGTTACGAATAGATGATTATTACCTGAAACTTATTTGACCAAAACACCAACCCTTTAATTTAATAAAATGAAAAAACTAATTTTACCTTTAATGGCAGTTGCATTAATTGCCTGCAGCAAATCCGAAGATGATGCTGCCAAAACAGACCCCAACGCTCAGGTTGAAGTAACCAAAGCTAATTTGGTGGGCACATGGAATATCACTAAAATTGAAGGCTTTGCCATTCCGGGAGATTCACTTTTTCAAACCATGAACTTTAATCCCGGTTCAGCAACCTTTACCATAACAAGTGATAATAAGTATACAACGGTTTCCGGATTTGGAACAAGCTCCGGAGACTATGTATTAACCACTGTTAATGGAAAGAACCTGCTAATACTTTTAGAACCAGGAGACCCTGCTGATACAGCGGAGGTGCTGAGTTTAACTAAGAACTCAATGGTAACAACCGATAAACAACAAGAGTTAAACGAAGGTGATGATGAATACACAAAAACCTATTTATCAAGATAACAAAAGGGCTGTTCGAATGGGCAGCCCTTTTTCTTCGTTTAAATACAGCAGATGCGGTATTGATTTAATTTGATAACAAAGGCAAATTTGAATCACTAAAATTCAAGTGTGAAATGAAGAAATCAATCCTAACATGTGTAGCAGCCCTAATGGGTTTTGTTTTACAGGCACAGGTAGAAATTACCACCAAAAGTTTTGAATTAGCCAGCCAAAACAAACATAAAAACTGGAGCATTATTGATGCCGGTAGAGACAGCATAACCAATGAGATTTATATCAAATTTGCCCAATCAATTTGTGATGTAAACAAAAACATGTGGACGGGTACAAGAACTTACAAAGGACTTAAATGGAATATCGACAAGTTGGTTTTTTCTAACTCCTATGATTACACAAGAACAGACTCAAAAAAATACGAGTCGTCAGAAGAGGCTTTATTAAACAACGAATTTGTGTTCGGCAAAACATTCATGCCAACATTTGTAAATATAGGCAAAAGCGTGTGGCAAGGTGGGGCAAACTTACCGCGCCCACTTAACAACTCCTTTATGTTTACTGATGTGGTTACTGGCTCTGCGGGCATTTCCGGTTTTAAAGTAAATATTTCAAGCGTTGGTTGTCAGCCATTGGCAAATGATACTAAAACCCAAGGGTCTTTATGTGGTGAGGTTCCCATCATTGAGAACATATCCTCGGTTGACGCAAAAGAGGAAAAAGGCCAAAAATGGTACCCGTTATATAATAATCCGGTGCCCAACGGTGGAAACATTTTATTTTCAACGGTAGGTGTAAATCCTGATCCCAATAAAGCACACTACGTGTTTAGAAAATACAATGAAAACGGAACAGTTCTTAAAGAATTAACATTTAGTTACAATTACCAATGTTTACCAACGGTAAAGGAAATAGAAAAAGCACCCGGAGTTTTTGACTACATCATTGTTATGAAACCGTTTTTCTACAAAAAATCAAAACAACCTACAACCAATCCGTTAAATTTCGAATACATTAGGGTTGATGGAGAAGCATTTGATGTGAAAGAGCGCTTAAATATTGAGGCTGTTTATGGTAATTGGGCAATTGAGCAAGTGAAAGAGGTTGGTGGTGCTGTTTATATTGTTGGGAATAGTTCAACCGAAAAAACCTCGTTTGCAACGTTTGATGCTTTTAAAATAAAAGAATTTCCTGCGCTACAAATTGCCAAAATAAGTAATGGCAAAGTTGATTATGTAAGAGCACTTAACAACGTTGATTTAATAGGAAAAATACAAGTTGTTCAGGGGGTTAAGGGCAAAGTTGAGCCGTGGTTATATTTTATGGATGTACAAATTCACGCCCAAAACGGCAACCTTTTTATCTCTGGACAAACCGTAAAATCAATAAACAGCAAAGCAGAGCAAGATCGCTCCGCTATTGTTACCATAATACTTTCATCTACCGGAGAGCTTATTACTTATTTAGCCAAACCCGAAGATGGATATTCGCGTTTTAACCTTCATTTTAGTAAAGATGGCAAAAGCTTTTACTGGTCGTTTTTTGATTTTGCAGAATACAATAAAATGTTGAATGAAAATGGCGCTATGCTTGCCAAGCACAAATTGGGTTTAATGAGCGGACTAGGCATTTGTAAATACGACTTAATGAGCAATGGGTTAACCCCTTTTAAATCATTTATTAACGATGAGTGGGTACTCGGATTTTCTAATCCAATATTATTTGAAAATGAAGATGAGATTGTTTTTCAGGCAAAAAAACTCACCAAAAAAGCAAAAGAAGGCGAAATAGTATTTGTAACACTAAAAAAATAAAAATCGTGCCTAAATCAATCGCCAAAAAATTCCTTTTAAGTGCCTTTTGTTTTTACGGTCTTATTGCATCGGCCCAGTATGACCAGTTGCACATATCGTTGTATCAATTTTCAGCCGGAAAAGCCGAATTAGCAACCAACAACAATTATTCGTTCTCTGTTAAAAATCCAATGCTTAAAGTAGATTGGGTTTCATCAGACTTTGGTTGGGTTACCGGAGATTTTACCGTAGCCGTTAATATTGATTGGGGCGGAACGGTTAATTCTCCGCCAGAGGTACATGGTTCAATTGCGGATGTGGATTTTGGATTTTATTTAAATCCAGGAAAACCCATTAAAATATTAGGGACAGAAACCCGAATAGGCTTAGGTTTTCTAGGAGGATTTGAAACTGCTGGGTTCAATAGTGGCGGCATTACCTTTCCTGGTGCAAGTCTTTCTGTTTTAACCAAACTGGGAGAAAGGTTTGTTATAAACACACGCTATCATCACAGTGTTTTTTATAACAACCAAGACTCAAAAGAATATGGAAAGAACACCAAACTGCAGTTTAATGTAAGCTATAAACTGCTTAACTGGTTTGGTTTTACATTATCGCCTAATGTTGAAACTTACAAATTAGCAAGTCGGCCTTCAGGAGCAGCAGCAAAAGGGGCCAACTACCTTTCGTTAGATTTGGGCATGTCATTTTTTTGGTAACGAATTGGCAGAGGCTAATTCGTGTTAAGTTTGTGTGGTGTTTTTTCGTTTGCACCAAAAATGTATTTGCTTAAATTGCACACAAATAAAAATATATGACCAACTTTAAGGTTCGTACCATGGCCGAAGTGGCCTCTGCAGGCGAAGAAGCTGAAATTTTATTTTGGGTGGGTTGTGCCGGAAGTTTTGATGAACGTGCACAAAAAATTACCAAAGCCATTGCAAAAATTTTGCATGCAGCAGGTATTAAGTTTGCCATTTTAGGCACAGAAGAAGCATGTACTGGCGATCCGGCAAAACGTGCAGGAAATGAATTTTTGTTTCAAATGATGGCCATGCAAAATATTACTACGCTCAACATGTATGGCATTAAAAAAATTGTAACCGGATGCCCGCACTGCTTTAATACCCTTAAAAACGAATACCCCGAATTAGGCGGAAACTACGAAGTATTACACCACACTACACTTATTAATCAATTGCTGGAAAGTGGTAAAATTGCCATAAAAGGCGGTGCTTTTAAAGGACAACGCATTACCTATCACGACAGTTGTTATTTAGGTCGCGCCAATAATATTTATGAAGCACCACGTGAGGTAATTGAGAAATTAGACGGGGCTTTGGTTGAAATGAAGCGCAGCAAAGCGAACGGATTATGCTGTGGTGCCGGTGGCGCCCAAATGTTTAAAGATGCTGAAAAAGGCAAGAAAGAGGTGAACCTAGAGCGTGCCGATGATATGCTTGAGGCGAACCCAAATGTGGTTGCAGCAGCTTGTCCGTTTTGCATGACCATGTTGCGCGATGGTGTAAAACACCACAATAAGGAACAAGAAGTTGAAGTGAAAGATATTGCCGAGCTTGTTGCTACCGCTATGGATTTGTAGGATGAGGTTTTTTCATCTGCATATAAAATATATACTTTTTTTGTGGCTCCTTCTGCCCTTTGCCAAAACTATCGGGCAAATCAACAACAACGCATTAAGCGATGAAATAACTTTAAATGCGGCTGACAGCGGAAAGTTTGGTTTTGATCTTACCAACCTAAACTACCTTCGAAATACGGAGTATTTTAATGCTATTGAATTGGGAAGAACCTTGTTTGGCAATCAACTCCACCCGCGTTTAACCTATCAACCCAATGCAAACACCACCCTACAAGCCGGTGTTTTTTTACAACATGATTTTGGGGCCACACCTCAATTATCAGAAATTTTGCCAACCTTCAGCTTAAAAATTCAAAGTAAAAACAGGAAACGTGCTTTTGTTTTTGGCACGCTCGAAGGGGCTTTGTCACACCAACTTATAGAGCCTTTGTTCGATATCAATTCGGCAATACTTAGACGGGTTGAAAATGGCGCTCAATTTAAACTCAACACTAAAAATGTTTGGCTGGATACTTGGATAAACTGGGAACGGTTTATTGAACGCGGTTCTCCCCATAAAGAACAATTTACTGCAGGCTTTAATTCCCACTTTGTGTTGTTTCAAAATGCAACAGAAAACACGAAGCAACTAAATCCTAATGATGCAGAATTACAATCCGGTAAAAGCGGGCAATTACTCTCAACCATTTTACAGTTTACGGCTCATCACCGTGGTGGACAAATTGATGCCGACACTTCAAACATGGTGATGCAATTGAATGGGGCCGCAGGGTTTTCTTATCAACTCACCACACCAAACCAACACAAGATACGAGCCGAAGCTTATGGTGTAATTTATCAAGAAAACACCAACAGCGGATTTTATGCGTACCGCAATGGAACTGGTTTTTTAACGCATGTTTCGCTTGAGCAAAATGGCTTTACCATCAATCCAACATACTGGTACGGAAATGGTTTTATTGCCGATAGGGGAACAACCATTTATCAATCGGTTTCGTTGGACAAACCCGGCCATGTCGAAAAAATACGCCAACTGTTTTTTGTGCGGTTTTTATACGCCAAATCCCTAGGACCGAACTTGCTCCTAAACGCTCGATTTGAGCCTTATTATGATTTAAATAACAGCTTGTTTGAATTTAGTTACTCCGTATATTTAAGTTACCGTTTTAATAAATCCATCACGCATTAAGCTAATTTGTTGCATATTTGCAGCATGAGTATTCGTCAGGAAAAGTTTGGGAAGATGATTCAAAAGGAGCTGGCTGAGATTTTTATGCAGAATCGCTCCGCCATGTTTAATAACGCATTTATTACCGTTAGTGGGGTTAACGTATCACCCGATTTGGGTTATGCTAAGGTTTATTTGAGTTTTTTTAATGAAAAAAACAAAGAGGAATTGTTGCGCACGATTGAGTTGCAAAATGTACAAATCAGGAGAGAGTTGGCCTCTCGCATCAGAAAACAGGTACGCGTAATTCCGGAATTACAATTTTTTATTGACGACAGCTTAGATTATGTGTTTAAAATGGAAAAGCTGTTTGATGAAATAAAAAAGAAAGACCAAGAATAATCAGCTACTGTATTTTCTCCATTAGGGTTCTAAACGCCACAAACTTCCCATCAAATTTTTGTTTGGCATCGGCTTGTAATGCCGGGGCAAATTCTGCTTGGTAACGATCATAATGTTGCATGTCCGGAGCAGTGTATTGAACCACAAATGTAATACCTGTTTCATCGGGTTGGCGAGTAAGTAATTTACAAAAAGAAAAGGCCACAAACATTCCGGTATTCATCACATCTGGAATATGCGTTTCCTTCATCCATTTTTCCCATGCCGCACAAGCATCATCTTCTACATTTACGGTTACATTATAAACTATCATGGTCCGAAGATGGTATAATAAAAACAAATTATCAATATCAAGCATGAAACCATCTGTTTGTTGTGCTTGTTTTTATGTTGTACCTTTGACACATTAATTTATTTGTTATGATTACAGTAACAGAAAAAGCAAGTAACAGAATCGCATCATTAAAAAACGAACAGGGCCATACTCCTGAACACTTTTTACGCGTTGGCGTAAACAGTGGGGGGTGCTCGGGCTTATCATACAACCTTGATTTTGACAACCAATTAAAAGAAGGCGACCAAGTGTTTGAACACAATGGCGTAAAAGTGGTATGTGATGTAAGAAGTATGCTTTATTTGTTTGGCACCGAACTCGATTTTTCGGATGGCTTAAACGGAAAAGGTTTCACTTTCAACAATCCAAACGCTACGCGCACATGCAGTTGCGGGGAAAGTTTTGCGGTTTGAGGATAATTTTTGTTGAAAAACTTGAATTTTAAAATATTGCCCTATATTTGCAGTCCTTTTTTAAGATAATTATACAGCAATGGCTAATCATAAATCGGCACAAAAACGCATCAGAGCAAACGCTACAAAACGTTTGAGAAACAGATATCAGGCTAAAACTACGCGCACGTTAATTAAAACGGTACGTAAGAGCACTGATAAGAAAGAAGCAGAAGACTTATTCAAAAAAGTAGCTTCTTTATTGGATAAATTGGCGAAGAAAAACATTATTCATAAGAATAAAGCTTCAAACCAAAAAAGCAAATTAGCCAAGGCTATTGCTAAAATCGGGACCGAAGCCAAGAAAGCTGCTGCTACCCCTAAAAAAGCTGCTGCAAAGAAAAAATAATCATATTAATCATATTTTACATGAAGGCTTTCCAAACAGGAAAGCCTTTTTTGTTTATGTGCATTCTCTTGCTTATGTTTACAACCAAACAATAAGCCTTGCAAAATTTTTGGGATATATTTAAGCCAAAGGCACTGGTTGATTTCGGGGGATTAGCCTTGGTGTTAATTGTTGTTTTCTTGGAAAATGGCATTTTCTTCGGGTTCTTTTTACCCGGAGACTCCCTTTTGTTTACCGTTGGTTTGTTATGTTACCTTGGGGTACTTAAGGTTGAACTGGGCGTGCTTATTGCCTACATTGCCATTGCGGCTTTTCTAGGCTATTATGCAGGTTATTATTTTGGCTATAAAACCGGCCAAGCCTTATACCGCAGAGAAGACTCTTTGTTTTTTAAGAAAAACTACATCTATACTGCAGAAGATTTTTATAAAAAATATGGTGGCCTAGCCTTAATTATGGGAAGGTTTTTACCTATAGTAAGAACCTTTGCTCCAATATTGGCTGGGGTGGTTCGTGTAAAACACCGCACCTTCTTTTTGTACAATATTGCGGGGGCTGTTTTGTGGCCTTCAACCATTGTTACAGCAGGTTATTTTGTGGGCCAACTTTTTCCAAATGCGTTGGATTACCTCGACTTTATTGTGATTGGATTTATTGTGGTTACTACTATACCTATAGTAAACAACGTTAGAAAAAAGCGAAAGTCGAAAGAAAGTGATCCTTATTAAAGACAATTGAGATTATTGTTGCAGGAGCTTTTTTACTCTTGCTGCAGGATACAACGTGGTGATATAACCAAGCGCCATTACCGTAGCAGAAACCAATAACACATCCAACAATTTTACCTGAACAGGGTAGGCGCTAAACATCACATCCGTTGCTTCTTGCAGAGCGATCAAACCATAAGATTGCTGCAAATAACATAGCGTTAAACCAAGCAATAACCCCACTCCACCACCAACAAAAGCCACAAAAAGTCCTTCTACAATAAAAATATTTGCTGCTTTTTGGGGGCTTAGTCCAAGGCTCTTTAACACATACATATCGCGCTGTTTTTCTAATGATAAAATGTATAAGGAGCTAATCGTGTTTGAAGCGGCAATAAACAAAATAAACAATAAGATGAGGTAGCTTACTGCTTTTTCGGAGCGCATTACCTTAAAAAAGGAATCGCGTTGCTCAAACCTTGTTTTCACGTTAAATCTATCGCCCAATTTTTCTTTGAGTTTTTCTTTGATGAACTCGGCATCATTTGGTTGATTTAGCTTGACATCAATGGAAGAAACTTCGTTTTCTCTTTCGAGCAAATTGGCCACAAATGCATACGGGCAAATCACGTATTTATGATCAACCTCGTCTTGCACGGCAAACACACCACCCGGATAAATTAATGTTTTATTGAAGGCATCATCGGGATTAATGATGCTTTGCGCATCCTTTTTAGGAACGTAAATTGCTAATGCTTTAAATACATCGTTCGGATCAACCGAAAGCCGATAAGCTACCCCCTGACCAACCACGGCAAACAAACTATCATGCCTCACATCAACGTAACCTGATATAATCGTACTGTCAAATTGTGTTACACTTACGTATTGCTCATCAACACCTTTAATGGTGGCAATGGCCTGCTGGTTTTGATAGCGGAGCAACACGTTTTCTTCAATTACTTTACTCCACGCTTCAACCCCATCAGTTGTTTTTAAGGTTTGCAGTAACGGCTCGTTTACACGAAAGGTTTTTCCTTCGGTTGATACAATCTTTAAATCGCTGTCGAAGTTGGCGTACATTGAAGTAAATAGCTGTTCAAAGCCGTTAAAAACGCTGAGCACAATAATGAGCGCAGCAGTGCCTACTACATAACCCAATAGCGAGATGCCGGAAATGATTGAAATTAAGTTGAGTCCTCCCCCTTTTTTTCTTGAGAAAAAATACCTGCGAGCGATTTTAAAGGAAAGGTTCATGCGGTTTTTAGTCTTTCCAAGCCTTTACAATAAGGCCGGTACCGGTGCCATGCTTGCTGTTGGTGTCAAGCCAATTTAACAAATATGCAAATGGATAAGTAACAATGTAATAAATCGGTAACACCACAAAAAACAACTTGGTAATGTTTAACATGCTCATTGGATATTTCATGCTAAGCTTCCAAGCAATTTTACCCGGAGTGCCATATGAATATAAGATTTCTGCTTTGTTAAAGCCCGCTTGCTTCAGTTTATCACGCATTTCTTCAACCGGATACCCATCTCTTACGTGTTCTCCAATAAAAGACTCTCCGTGCTCATCAGCATTGCTTCCGCCTTGGTCGCTTGGTGTTGAAATTAACAACATTGCACCCGACTTCATGCTGCGGTGAAAATGTTTAAACACATCCACGTCTTCAAGAATGTGTTCCATTACATCAACACACAACACTAAATCATATTTATTTTCTGCGTGGGGTTTGGTTAAATCCCCAACCGAAAACGTTACATTGTTCACTCCGCAACGTTTAAAAAACTGATTACAATCTGCTATTTGATCATCTTTAACATCAACCGCATCAATAAAACATGTTGGGTTTTTTCGGGCAATGTAAAAACTGTACTGTCCAAATCCCGAACCGGCATCAAGCATGGTAAAGGGTGATTTTATTTTAGGCCAAGCTTTTAATTCACGGTGTATATGCCACGATCTTAACAACAGCAAATCAAGCAGCTTATAAAACAGTTTGCGCAAAAAAGCAGATTGATTAAATACTATTCCCAGATCTTTCTTTATCGGATCGTATTCCATTGTTTTACTTGTATGAATGAGGCGGCAATATAGTTTTTGCATCACACAAAAACAGCATTTTAAGTCGATAATTTATTACATTTTGTTGTGAGGTATTACTTCAATTCATACATTTGAAACGGTGAAACAAATTAAAGCTTTCCGCAAATGGATACGCCAGTATCCGTTGATACATAAATTTATAAAGTTTGGCTTTGTAGGCTGTGTGAGCACAGTTGCCAGCTTGTTTGTGTTTTGGCTCATTGCTTTACAGTATCCGCAATTCAACCTCCTGTCAAAAGCCATTGGTTATATCATGGGTTTTTTTGTGGGGTTTACATTAAACAAATTTTGGACTTATGTTGACCAAACCGAGGATGGTGAAAAATACCTGTTAAAATATGTAGTGGTTTACGGTATCACGTTTTTTGTTTATTTGGCTTTTAACTACGTATGCGACCACTTTTGGCACCCGGAAGTATACATCGCCCCTTTGGCAAAAAACCTTGGCTTTAGCGAAGCCGGAGAGTGGTTGCTACAAAATGGAACATTTACCAGCAACGTACTGTCTATTGCTTTGAATGTGGTGCTTAACTTTTTAGGAACAAACTTTCTGGTGTTTAAGGTTCCTGCGCCAGAAGAGCTGTTTAATGAGGATTAATCTTTTCTTTTTAATTTCTTCTTTTGGCTTGCGCTCATAGTATTAATGCGCTTGTAGTAGCCGGTTTTATTTTGTTTCACCCAAATTACCAACTTCTGCCCCGATTTTAGCTTTTCAGTTTTAAGCTTGTTCCAGCTTTTAATTTCAAATGCTGTTACATCAAACCAATCGGCAACATCTGCCAGGTTCTCTCCTTTTTTAACCGTGTAATAAACACGCTTTTTATCGAATAAAGACTTAGGTTCCGGCTTGTTTACCGTGGTGTGATCTTGCGGAGTGGCCGATGGTTGCGTTATTGTATTGGTGTCGTTTGTTGGTTCTTTTTGAATCACAACAGGGGCAAAGTCTCCCGGATTAGGAAGCGGTTTATATACGCTATCCTTTAGCAAATAAAAATAGCGTCCTTTTGCTTTGGGCAAACGAATAGGGTATCCGTCTAGATTATACGGAATAACATCTTTTTTAAATATTGGATTTAATCGCCTTAGGTGTTCAACCGGAATATCCAACGTGTTTGATATTTGTTGAAACGACAACCATTTATTAACTAATACCGTGTCGGTATCAACAAACAAAGCCGGTGCTGCCGGGCGGATATTGTGTTCTTTGTAAAAATTACAGATATATGCTGCTGCAATAAACTTGGGATAAGCTTCTTTGTTCCCTTCGGGCAGAAATGGATAAATATCCCAATAATTCATGCTGTTCCCTGCCATGCGAATGCTTTTATTTAGCACTACTGGCGATGAAGTATAGGCAGCTATAACCAATTGCCATTGGCGATAAATGGCATGCAAATCTTTAAAGTGCGTTGCCGCAATGCCGCTGGAGCGATTTTGGTCTTTACGCTCATCCACGAAAGAGTTTACTTTAAGTTTGTACATTTTGGAAACGGTAAATGGCATCATCCAAATACCACTTGCTCCCGATTGCGATTGGCTCAGCGGATTTAACTCTGATAATGCCACTGCCAAATACTTTAAATCAGTTGGAACATTTTTGGTACGCAAAGCCTTTTCAATCATTGGAAAATAAGCCTTACTCATGCCAACAATTTCACGTGTTTTTTCAGGGTTTTGCAAGTATGCGTCAATATGCTTTTTAACCTCCGGATGGTATGTAATATCCACCTGCGCCTTGAGGCTGGCCAAGCGTTGCGCATAAATTTGATCCGGGTTGCTTTCTGCAAAAACCCAAATATGAATCAAACAAAAAACAAACGTGAGGGTTCCGGCTATTGTGTGTTTTTTCAAAATGTTTTGGTGTTAAATGTTTGATGAAATTTGCATTAACGCCCCCTCTTCAAAAGGTCGTCCCATCAATTGAATTCCCATTGGCATTCCATTACTGTGGTTTCCCATCGGCACTGAAATAGCGGGGTTTCCGGCAATGTTTGCATGTACCGTAAAAATATCAGCCAAATACATGGCAATCGGGTTGCTGGTTTTTTCGCCAAACTTAAATGCCGGTGTTGGGGTGGTGGGTGAAAGTAAAAAGTCATACGTTTCAAACAACTCCTCTGTTTTTTCTTTTACCAACCTTCTGGCCTTTTGGGCCTTGGTGTAGTAGGCATCAAAGTATCCGGCCGAAAGCACAAATGTACCCAGCATGATTCTGCGTTTTACCTCAGCGCCAAAACCTTCACTTCTCGACTTTCGGAATGTGGTTTCCAAATCTTTTGCATCGGGGCTTCTATGTCCGTAAAGCAGGCCGCTAAAACGAGACAAGTTTGAAGACGCTTCGGCAGTAGTTAACACATAATAAATAGGCACCATATAATCCAAATAGGGGAAGCTAACCTCTTCAACTGTGTGTCCGTTTTGTTTAAGCATCTCAATCGCTGCCAACGTTGCTTTCTGTACTTCCGAGTCAATCCCTTCGTGGTACAAACATTCTTTTATATACGCGATTTTTTTGCCGGTTTGAGCCGCAACTTGTGTGTATGCTTCAACCGGTTTTGGTGCAGTAGTGGCGTCTGATTCGTCAACACCTGAAATTACCTCCATTACCAACTGCATGTCTTCCACGCTTTTGGTAATCGGCCCAATTTGATCGAATGATGAAGCGTAAGCAATTAGCCCATTTCTAGAAACACGACCATAGGTTGGTTTTAACCCAACAACACCGCAAAAGGCCGCTGGCTGTCGAACCGAACCGCCCGTATCGCTGGCAATGGTTACCTGGCAAAAATCGGCTTGAACAGCAACTGCTGCACCTCCGGATGACCCCCCGGAAACCCTTGTTTCGTCAGCTGCATTTTTTACCGGCCCATAGCAAGAAGTTTCGTTTGAAGCACCCATGGCAAACTCGTCACAGTTTAACCGGCCAAGAATAATTGCATCTTCTTGCAATAAACGTTGAACCACAGTTGCGTGATAAACTGCCTCGTATTTTGATAAAATTTTTGATGCTGCAGAAACAACATGGCCTTTGTAACAAATATTATCTTTAAGACCTACAACCATTCCGGCTAATTTTCCGGCTTTACCGTTTTTTAATTTTTGCTCTATTTCTTCGGCTTTTTGAAGCGCTTCTTCTTCATAAACCTCAATAAATGCATTTAACTCCGGCCTTGATTTAATGTTGCCTAAATAATGCAAAACAAGACCACTTAGAGTGATCTTGCCTTGTAAAATTTCTTCTGTTATGTTTTTAAGCGACTTGTAGTTTTCCACTATTCTTTGTTTGTTGCTGAGTTGTCTTTTTCTTTCATTCCTTCTTCAATGTGCGATTTTACATTTTTTTTCGCATCATTAAACTCTCTAATTCCTTGACCAACTCCGCGCATTAATTCAGGTATTTTTTTACCCCCGAACAAAATCAAAACAATTAAAATAATTACGAACCACTCGCCTCCGCCCAAATTTCCTATGAATAATAATGTTGTGTTCATGTTTGTGTATTTAAATGTAATGGACAAAATTAAATTTTATTTGAAAACTATTTCAGGTTAATCACCTTTTTTATTCTTTTTAGTTCTTTTTCCGTTAAATGTCTCCACTCTCCGCGCTCCAACCCTTTTTTATCTAACCCGGCAAACTCCATTCTGTCAAGCCTGTCAACCAAATAACCAAGCGCCTCAAACATTCTATGAATAATTCTATTTCTTCCGCTATGAATTTGAACCATAACAGTGGCTTTATCTTTTGGATCGGGAACCCCAATCACATCTGGTGCAATCATACCGTCTTCCAACTCAACTCCATTATTGGCTAAATCGTGAATTTCTGTTTGGCTGATGTTTTTATTTAAAGTAGCCCTGTAAACTTTCGCAATATTGTATTTCGGATGAGTAAGTCGTTGTGCAAACTCACCATCATTGGTTAACAGAATTACACCGGTTGTGTTTCTGTCTAAACGACCAACGGGATATACACGCGGTAAGCGAGAATCGTTGATTAAATCCATAATGATTTTTCGACCTTCCGGATCATCACTGGTGGTAATAGTATCCTTCGGTTTATTCATGATTAAATAAACCTTTTTCTCCCAATTCAAACGCTCATTGTTGTACCTAACCTCATCACCCGGATTAACCTTATAGCCCATTTCGGTAATAATTTCACCGTTCACCGAAACCAAACCTGCGGCAATTAAATCATCCGCTTCCCTTCGGCTGCAAATACCGGCATTTGAAATATAACGATTTAATCGCATTATTTCCGGTTTTGCCGCCTCCAAAAACGCTTCGCTTTCGGCTTGAATATCTCTGGCCTTAGCGCCTCTTACCATGTGCGGACGACCACCTCTTGATGGCGTTCTTTGGCTTCTTCCTTCTCCAGCTCTTTTTTCAAATCTTGGTTTATTATCGTCTGAAAAACGTGCGTTTCGATTTGTTCTTGTAAATCTTTTTTCTGTTTCATGATCTCCGGAGCCTTCGTCTCTTCTGCTGCTACCATATGGTCTTCTTCCCGTTTCACCCGCTTTGTCGAACGAACGCTTGCCCCTATCTCCATAACTGCGATCACGGTCTCTTGAATTTGAGTCGGTTGATTTGCGGTACGACCTTTTCTCGCCTGATTCAGTATCATTATTTCTGAACCCCGAACCTCCCGGTTTTTTATACCCTCTTTTGTTTGTTCCTTCCCTTTTATCGCCAAACGAACGATCATCGCGGTCTCTTGAGTTTGAATCGGTTGGTTTTCGGTACGACCTTTTCTCGCCTGATTCCGTATCATTATTTCTAAACCCTGAACCTCCCGGTTTTTTATATCCTCTTTTGTTTGTTCCTTCTCTTTTATCGCCAAACGAACGATCATCGCGGTCTCTGAAGCTTGATCCGGCTGGCTTTCTGTATGATCTTTTTTCGCCTGATGCAGAATCATTATCCCGAAAGCTTGAGCTTCCGGTTTTTTTATACCCACGCTTTGCAGCCCCATCTCTGTTTTCACCAAAACCGTTGTCTTTCGAACGATATCCGGATGTGGACGATTTTTTATAGGATCTTTTTTCGCCAAAACTGCCTGCATCATCGCTTTTTCTGGAGCCCCATTTTTTTGCTCCCTCAGCAGGCTTTCTCGATTTTTCTCCTGAACCGAACGACTTCTTACCAAACGTTTTTCCTGTGGTTGACTTCCCACTTTTGTTGGCTGAAGATTTTTTTTCTCCAAACGACCGTTCGGATTTTTTTCTAAAACTCATTTTATATACAAATAGTCCACAAAGGTAAGCCTTTTCCTGTTACCATTTATGTTTTTCATTCCTTTCCTTATCAAAATCAGGTAATTGGATAATTTAATAAACAGAAGAAGAACATCGGCAAAAATCACAAACCATTGATAATGTGCCAATAAATTTCGGCCTTTTTATTTAGTGTCTAATAAAACATCTCGATGTGGGTAAACACTTTTGTTGTTTGGGCGAAACTCGGGTGTTATAGGAGCTCTAAAAGCTAAATTTGCTACTTGTGTTATAATTTTTATTAGTCTGTGATCGATTTTAGTGTTTTTAGCCTTAAAAATGGCCTTACGGTGATTCATCACCAAGATACCAACTCCAAACTTTGCGTATTGAACCTATTGTATAAGGTAGGTTCGAAAAATGAAGATCCGGAAAAAACGGGTTTTGCTCATTTGTTCGAGCACCTCATGTTTGGTGGATCGGTTCACGTAAAAGATTTTGATACCGAAATACAGCTTGCCGGTGGAGATAATAATGCTTTTACCAGCAACGACATTACGAATTACTACATTACCGTTCCCGCCAATAATATCGAAACGGCATTTTGGTTGGAAAGCGACAGAATGTTGGCACTTGATTTCAATCAAAAGTCACTTGATGTTCAAAAAGCTGTTGTAATTGAAGAATTTAAAGAAAGATACATTAACCAGCCTTATGGTGATGTTTGGCTTCATCTTTTACCCTTGGCATATAAGGTTCATCCCTATAAGTGGCCTACCATTGGTAAGGATTTTTCGCACATAGAAAAGGCTACGCTGGAGGATGTAAAAAACTTCTTTTATGGTTATTATGCGCCAAACAATGCCATATTAGTAATCAGTGGAAATATTGATTTGGCAGAAACAAAGCGCCTTTCCGAAAAATGGTTCGGCCCTATTGCTCCTCGCAATTTACTTCACAAACCATACTCAAAAGAGCCGAAACAAGCCGAAAAAAGAAGTGCACACATTTACAATGATGTACCATTAGACATGATTGTCATGGCATTTCACATTTGCGATAGAATGCATGATGACTTTTATGCGGTTGATTTATTAACCGATGTGTTGGGCTCCGGCAAATCTTCACGTTTGTATAGCAGGCTGTTAAAAGAAAAGAAATTGTTCAGCGAAATAGATTGTTACCACAGTGGAGATGCAGAAGAAGGGTTGTTGATTGTTGAGGGGAAACTGATTCAAGGTGTAGCTTTAGATACGGCAGAGGCGGAAATTACAGCTGTGCTTGAAGAGCTGAAACAGCAAACCATTTCAACCGAAGAACTGGAAAAGGTAAAAAATAAAACAGAAACCAACATTCGATTTAATGATATAGGTGTGTTAAACAAGGCCATGAAGATTGCCTACGCAGCTTATTTTGGAGATGTTAATTTAGTAAACGAAGAGGCCGATAAATACTTGGCTGTTGAAACGCAAGATATAATGAGAGTGGCGCAAAGCTACTTGAACACGAACAATTGTAACATTTTATTCTACCACGCTAAAAATGAATGATTTAAACAGAAATATCGCACCGGAAACGGCTGAAATAAAAAAACTAAACTTTCCTGTTTGCCATCACCAAACCTCATCAAACGGTATAGATATTTACTTCATTAGCGCACCTGTTGAGGAGGCATTAAAAGTAGAATTTGTTTTTGATGGGGGTATATGCAAACAACCCATTAAAGGTCTGGCCAATGCAGCCAATAGTTTATTAACGGAAGGAACAAGCGCCAGAACAGCTGCTCAAATTGCCGATACTTTGGACTTTTATGGCTCATATTTTCAACCCAAATGTACGATTGATGATAGCCAACTTACCTTGTATTGCCTGAAAAAACACCTTGAAAAATGCCTAAGCGTAGTTTCTGAGGTGCTTCTTGATGCGTATTATCCTGAAAATGAGTTAAAAATATACCTTAAAAACCAAAAGCAACGACTTAAAGTACAGCAACAAAAAACCTCATATTTATGCAGAAAAGCATTTTATAAAACCATATTTGGGGAAGATAGTCCGATATCATCTTTCTCAGAATCAGGTGATTACGATAATATTTCACGTGAAACAGTATTGGGGTTTTACCAAAAAACGTACCCTAAAAAAATAAAATACATAACCATTTCCGGGGCTGTTAATGAGCAAGTACTATTAAACATTAATACCTTTTTAGGTGATTTTGGAAAACAAAATAATCAAGTTCATTATAAATCATCGGGCGATGTAGGGCCATCTACTTATATCAAAAAAGAGAAAAGTGTACAAGCGACCATCCGTTTAGGAAGGAGATTGTTTAACAGAACCAACGAAGATTACAGAAAAACACAAGTGGCAAATATGGTTTTGGGGGGTTACTTCGGCTCAAGATTAATGAAAAACATTAGAGAGGAAAAAGGTCTGACTTACGGCATTCACTCTACATTGGAATCCTATTTGGATGATGGTTGTTTTTACATAGAAGCAGATGTAAATACACAAAAACACGAGCTTGCCGTGGCTGAAATTTTTAAAGAAATTGACCGATTAAACAATGATTTGGTTGGAGAAAAAGAATTAGATACAGCTAAGAATTACTTTTTAGGATCGTTATTAAGAGGTATGGATGGCCCTTTTTCACTAATGGACAGGAATAGAATTATGATTGATTACGGTTTTAAACCGGATTATTATGATGAATTTGTAAACATCATTAAGGAAATTAAACCGGCCGATATTCAATCTGTTTTTCAAAAATACTTTAATCAAAACAGCCTCGTTACTGTTATATGCGGTGGTTAATAGTAATTGTCTTTACACTAGCTTGTCTTTTTGTGAGGGCCCAGAGGCCTGAATTAAGAAGAATATGTCCGAGCGGTTTAGATAATAACTTGTATTGGAGTAATCCAAACTACGGTTGTAGTAACTTCCTTTTTTATATCATTTGGGAAAGAAAAGGAAGTGTAGGGTCATTTACTCCGGTTGATACAATTTATGCCATTAACACCGAAACATATACCCATGCGAATGCTAACCCGCCTCTTTCTGAGCCCAATTCCAATTATGTGATTGAAAGAAGAGATTCTTGCGGAAGCGTGATTGGCACATTTAGCGATACCGTAAAAGTAGATATTGAACCTCCAAACATTAGTGAATTAGATTCAATAAGTGTTGATTTAAATACCAATAAAGTAATTTTAGGTTGGAGAACCAACACTTCCCCAGATTTCGATAAATATCTTTTGTATATATTAGAAAACGGGTTTTTCGTGGCTATGAACCCATCAGAAACAAGAGATACTTTTGCCACAGATAATGGAGCAAGAAACCCACAAAACGGTAGTTTTACATACACTATAAATACACGTGATAGTTGTGGACGATTGCCGGCATTTGAAAAAAGACACACCACAATATTCCTACAATACACTATTGATACTTGTAAAAGAGAATACCGTTTACAGTGGAGTCATTATGTGGGTTGGTTGGCCATTAGAAAATACTATATCTACAAAAGAATTAATTCCGGGATTTACAGTTTAATTGACTCCGTAATTGGCACTCAGAACAACTATACGGGAACTTTTAATTCTGGTGAAAATATTTCACTTTTTGTACGTGCACAAAAAGACACCTCAATTCTTGTCACCAGTTCATCGAACTCTGTTAACTTTTTCACACGAAATCGAGTTGATCCAAAATCTGCATATTTTGAATATATCACAACCGGAACCCCTACAAATAACTTTTTATTTGGGAAGGTGAATATTCAATCAAATGAAGAAGCATCTAAATATATCGTTCGCATTAAAAACAACATTTCAGGCGATATTAATGAAGAAGAATACACGACTTTAGAAATAAATAATGTGCTTGCATTTGGAATACCAAACAACCAGCGTTACTTATTTACTGTTATGAGTTATGATTTATGTGGCAATCTTTATCACACATCCGATAGCTCTACCAACATCTTTTTGGAGGGACGTATATCAAACAACACCAAAAAGTCACTGTGGTGGAATCCATATTTCACGTGGAACAAGGGTACGGAAAAATACGTAACTTACAGAGGTTCAGGAGATAATGGTGTTTTTGGAATGGGTTTTTGGAAAAACAATATCGACACATTTACCACAGATTTGGAAACCATAACACCACAAGGAAACGAGGGAGAATGTTATTATGTGGAGGCAATAGAAAATGTTTCAGGCATCACCAGCAAATCGAATATTTTTTGTTTTCCTCCGGATTTCACCGTTTTTATCCCAAATGCTTTTGTGCCAAAAGGGGAGAATAAAATATTCAAACCAAAAGGAAATTTAATTGATGAGCAAAAATCAACGATGCGAATTATTAACCGATGGGGCATCACAGTTTACGAAAACAACCTGGTAGAAGGTTGGGATGGAACAGATAAAAATTCCGTAATTTGCCCTTCTGATGTATATTACTACCAAGTGGAAATCATCAGTAAAGACAATCAAACCAGAAAATATGCAGGTACCGTTTCACTACTCAGGTAAAATATTTTTTAATCATGTTGATGTAAATCCTTCTATCAAACAAAAAAAACAACTTAAAATTTGGATTGAGAATTGCATCCAAAAGGAGGGTTATAGACTTGGAGAATTATCTTACAATTTCTGTTCAGACGAACAGCTCCTGGAAATAAACATCAACCATCTGAACCATAATTTTTACACAGATATTATCACCTTTGAATTAAATGAAGATAACATTGTTGTAGGTGATGTCTACATAAGCATTGATCGCGTTAAAGACAATGCAAAAAAAAATCAAACCACTTTTACAAACGAACTTCAACGAGTAATTATTCATGGTGTATTACACCTTTGCGGATACAAGGATAAAAGCAATAAAGAGGCTGCAACCATGCGGCAGAAAGAAGACTATTATTTATCTTTGCTGAAATAATTTTCCATATTTCACGTGGAACGTTGATTATTATATAATTTATTGATTATCAAATGTTTATAGAATACGATATCATTGTTGTAGGAGCAGGGCATGCGGGTTGTGAAGCCGCAGCGGCAGCAGCCAATTTGGGATCCAAGGTATTACTTATTACCATGGATATGAATAAGATTGCTCAAATGAGCTGTAATCCAGCCATGGGGGGCGTAGCTAAAGGACAAATAGTAAGAGAAATAGATGCCATTGGAGGTTATTCGGGTATTGTGAGCGATTTAAGTACCATTCAGTTTAGAATGCTAAACAGAAGTAAGGGTCCTGCCATGTGGAGCCCAAGAGCACAAAACGACAGAATGTTATTTAGTACGTATTGGAGAGAAATGTTGGAACAAACACCCAATGTAGATTTTTGGCAAGACATGGTGAAGGAAATTCTGGTAGAGAATAATAAGGTTTGTGGAGTAATAACCGGAATGGGCCAGAAAATAAGATCAAAAGCGGTGGTCTTAACCAATGGAACATTTTTAAACGGTATCATTCATATTGGAACCAAACAATTTGGTGGAGGAAGAATAGGCGAAAAAGCCGCAGGTGGTTTAACCGAACAATTAGTGGCCTTAGGTTTTGAAAGTGGAAGAATGAAAACAGGAACACCACCTCGTGTTGATGGAAGATCTTTAGATTATTCTAAAATGGAAAAGCAAGATGGTGACGAAAATCCATCGAAATTTTCATATAGTAAAAAAACAAAACCCGTTACCAACCAAAGAGCCTGCTGGATAACCTATACCAACGAAAAAGTGCATGATATCTTGAGAACAGGTTTTGATGAATCGCCAATGTATGCCGGACGAATTCAAGGTTTAGGCCCTCGATATTGCCCAAGCATTGAAGATAAAATCAACCGATTTGCAGAACGTGAAAGACATCAAATTTTTGTAGAACCCGAAGGTTGGAACACCATAGAAATTTATGTGAACGGATTTTCTACTTCACTTCCTGATCATGTTCAGTTTGAAGCCATTCGATTAATTCCAGGTTTTGAACAAGCAAAAATTTTCCGTCCGGGTTATGCCATTGAATATGACTACTTCCCTCCTACGCAACTTAAACTAACATTAGAAACACATGGTATTGAAAACTTATATTTTGCCGGTCAAATTAATGGAACTACAGGCTACGAAGAAGCGGCATGCCAAGGGCTAATGGCGGGTATCAATGCACATTTAAAAATCAACGAAAAAGATCCATACATTCTAAAAAGAAGTGATGCTTACATTGGTGTTTTGATTGATGATTTGGTGAATAAGGGTACCGATGAACCCTATCGGATGTTTACTTCAAGAGCTGAATACAGAATTATGCTAAGGCAAGATAATGCAGATATTCGCTTAACGGAACAATCGAATCAAATGGGGTTGGCTTCTAATGAACGCTTACGGGATGTAGAGGTAAAAATAAAAGAAACAGAAAACATAGTTCAGTACTTTAAAAAGACTTCGGTTACTCCAACAGATATTAACCCAATGTTGGAGCATTTGGGAACTTCAACCATTCCGCAAAACTATAAACTCGATCAAATACTTGGCCGACCACAAGTGGAATTAGAAACAATAAGAGAATGGGTTGATTCGGTAAATAGTTTCTTAGGTGGTTTTGAAGAAGAATCTGTTTTGCAAGCTGAAGTACTAATTAAATATGATGGCTACTTGCAGAAAGAGAAACAAATGGTTGAAAAAATGAATCGATTAGAAGATGTGAGGATTTATGATAATTTCGACTTTTCTTCTATTCAATCCATTTCAAAAGAAGCCAAGGAAAAACTTACCAAACAAAGGCCAAAAACACTTGGACAAGCATCGAGAATTAGCGGAATTTCCCCTGCCGATATTAGTGTGCTGATGGTACATTTAGGTAGATAAATAATTCAACAACACTACCCTTTTTTTAGTTTATTTGCTCTAATGGAAAAATTGAATTCCTGCTTGGTTTGCGGAAGTGTAACAATCCGAAAAGAACTTACCTGTAAAGATTTTGTGGCTACCGGTGAATCGTTTGATTTATACCGTTGCGATTCCTGCTCGTTTTTATTTACGAATCCGCGCCCGGATGTAAACGAAATTGGTGTGTATTATCAAAGCAACCGATACGTATCACATGCAGGAGATAAGTCTCAATTTTCATTCATGTACAAGGTGTATGATATTGTTAGAGATTACAGCATCAAACAAAAACTCATTCATATAAAATCCTATAAACCTGAGGGTAAGCTAATGGATTTAGGCTGTGGGCTTGGTTATTTTTTAGATGGTGTAGTTAAAGATAACACATTTGATGCTGTTGGTGTTGATGTGAGTGATGATGCTGTGGAATATGTGAAAAAGAAATTTGGGTATCAGGTCAAAAATGAATCAGAATTAGATTCGTTTGAACGAGAAAGTTTTGATGTAATTACCCAATGGCATGTATTGGAGCATGTACATACACTAAATGAACGCATGCAACAATTAAAACAATTGCTTAAAAAAGATGGATACCTTTTTATTGCAGTTCCAAACAGTAACAGTTGGGATGCCAAACATTACCATGAATTTTGGGATGGTTATGATGTGCCTCGACACCTTTATCATTTTAACCAAAAAAGCTTTAATCTGTTAATGCAAAAACACGGCTTTAAAGTGGTTGAAACCAAAAGTATGCCTTTTGATGCGCCATACATCAGCATGAGAAGCGAAGTACATAAAGGAAATAAATTAGAGTTTGTTCGAGGTGCCATTTCAGGACTAAGATCAACTTTAAGTGCATCAAAAAATAATGATCACAGCAGCTTATTATTTGTGGTAAAGCATGATTAAAAAACAACATCAGATTTTGTTTGCAAGTATTTATTTGCTTGCAGTATCATGTGCGCAAATTGTGAGCCCTGCCGGTGGAATAAGAGATAATACGCCACCCAAAGTAGTGAAAGCGCAACCTCAAAATCAATCACTTTATTTTAACAGTGAAAAAATAACAATTGAATTTGATGAGTTTATTCAATTGAATAATACCGATGATCAAATCATTATTTCTCCACCAACTGAGCAAAAACCCGAGTATATCTTAAAAGGTAAATTGTTGGATATACGATTTAAAGAACAACTTCAACCCAACACCACTTACACCATTAATTTTGGGAATGCCATAGGTGATAATAAAGAAAATAATTTATTACAAAACTACAGTTACGTTTTTTCAACCGGTTCATTAATTGATTCATTAGGAATTAATGGAACGGTATATCAAGCATTTAATAAAAAAGCAGAAAAAGAAATTGTGGTAGGTTTGTATAAAACAGAAGGTTTTACCGACTCTACTCTAATAAAAGAGAAACCCCTGTATCTTACGAAAACAAATGAGTTGGGTAATTTCACTATAAAAAACTTACCTGCGCAATCCTTTTTACTTGTTGCATTTAAAGATGAAAATAAAAACCTGAAGAAGGAAAAAACAGAACAAATAGCCTTTGCCACAAATCCTATTATTCCTGTTGATTCAGCTAATGCAATTAATTTATTTCTATTCAACCCAAAATTGTACCCTAGCAATTATTTGATTGATACCTTCAGTAACGAATTAAAAAAGTTTGTGTTTAGTGTTTACCAACCGGAAGGTTTTACCATTAAGCGAAACGACAATAAAACGGTTTATAATAAATGGGGAATTGGTGATACTTTAATTGTGTTTACAGAGGCTATAAAAGACGAAAAAATAACGTTTATACTTCCGAACCAACAAGAAGCAACAATCACCCATAAAGCACTTTATAAAGCACCAAAGTTTGTATTGAATTATACTAAACAACCCGAATTAAATGACAGTATAAAAATTCAATTTAACCATCCGGTAATCCAATATGATACTTCAAAAGTTCAATTAATGAAAGATAGTATTGTTATACCTTCTTATAAAAAACAAGTTTCACCGTTTGAATTTGTATTGTATTACCCTTGGGTTGAAAAATCAAACTATCAATTAGTTATTAAAGACAGTGCTTTTAAAGATGTATATGATCAATTCAATAAAAAGGAAAAACAGGCCTTTTTAACTAAGGCTCAAAAAGATTATGCAACACTATTATTGCATGTTCAAATAAAACAAAATCAATTTCCTTATCTGTTACAATTAGTTAAAGAGAAAGACGAAGAGGTTATGTATCAATTTACGGTAGAAGGTTCAAGAGATATTCAAATTGATTATGTGTTGCCGGGTAATTATAAAATAAAGTTTATAAAGGATTTAAATAAAAACGGGAAATGGGATAATGGTGAATTCACCTTAAAACAACAACCCGAACCTGTGAGCTATTTTCCGGAAGTAATAAATATAAAAGCTTATTGGGACTTAGAGCAGAGCGTGTTTGTAGAGTAATTAACATAGAATGTGGAATGCGACATCTTATCTCACTTAAAACGGTTGAAAACTATTTATAAAACAAAATCAACACATTAAGTGCGACATTATAGACAAGCTATCGACAAGTTATGCGTGGTAAGGGGTAAATAAATTTATCCCGAACAGGATGTGTTTTTAGAAATCCACCGTTTGTATATAAACCTAAATTTATTCAAATAATCAATTAGTTACAATGTGAATTAAGTGTGAATTTGGTATGAATATGTTTAAATGCAAGTTTTGAAAAAATAGTTATCCGCATAATTCACACCATAACAATAAATACAAATTATATAAAAAGGTTTATTGTTTTATTAAGTTGTGAATGCGGCATATTGAATGAAATTTATAGTTTTGGAGTTCGTATGATTGAAAAATTAAAGTCCGTTCAGCTCGATATAGAAAATATTGTTTTAAACAATGCAGAAGAAACCGAAAAGTTCAGGTTAACCTACCTGAGCAGAAAAGGTTTGTTAAATGATTTGTTTGAAGAATTTAAAACCATTCCGAATGATGAAAAAAAGGAAGTAGGTAAATTAATGAACCAAGTTAAGCAACTGGCTCAAGATAAATTTGAACAGGCACAACAAGAATTTGAAAATTCGGGTGTTGAAACCGAATTAAATATTGATTTAACATTACCGGCTGAACCCATCAAATTAGGTTCACGTCATCCATTGGTATTGATTGAAAAAAAGATTGTATCTATTTTTAATAAATTAGGTTTTAGTTTATCCTATGGCCCGGAAATAGAGGACGATTGGCATAATTTTTCAGGATTAAATTTTCCGGAAAATCACCCCGCTCGTGATATGCAGGATACGTTTTTTATTGATAACGAGATAGCATTGCGTACCCACACTTCATCAGTACAAGTAAGGTTGATGGAAAATCAAAAACCGCCTATGCGAGCCATTATGCCGGGTAGGGTTTATCGTAATGAAGCTATATCCGCTCGTGCACATTGTTTTTTCCATCAAGTAGAAGGAATTTATATTGATAAAAATGTTTCGTTTGCTGATTTAAAACAAACCTTATATCATTTTGTAAAAGAAATGTTTGGTAACGATTTTAATATTCGTTTTCGCCCAAGTTATTTTCCTTTTACTGAACCCAGTGCAGAAATGGATATTTCATGTGTGATTTGTAAAGGAAAAGGTTGTAATGTGTGCAAACACAGCGGTTGGGTTGAAATTTTAGGTTGCGGAATGATCGATCCAAATGTGTTATCAGCCAACGGAATTAATCCTGATGAATACAGCGGTTATGCTTTTGGAATGGGAATTGAACGTATTACCATGTTGAAGTATGATGTAAAAGATTTACGTATATTTTCTACCAATGATATTCGCTTTTTACAACAGTTTGATAGTGAGTAAAAATTTCGCCCCGCTTCGCGGGAGAATGTATTAAGGTAATAAATAATTTTAAAAGGGTACTTTATTTGCCTGAGATACTTAAGCCAAGTCCAAACATCAAGTTTAATATTTAGTATAAAATACAAATTTATGTGTTTCAGGGTAGGGCCAAATCAACATAACACAATAATTTTAAAGTAAATATCCCTTATTAGGAAACATAAGTTTTTTACTAACCACCCCAAAGTGGTATATCATTTTAATTATTTTACGGATGCAAACGGAGGGCGCGATTTTTATTACTAAACTCAAATAAAAGATTAACCGCCTATTGCAGATATTATCACCGTAAATAACACATAAAAATCCCCCAATTAATGCAACACAGGTTGACATAGGAACATACTGATTTTGTAGAGCACAATATCAACCTATAAACACCTCAAAACTACAATTATAAAATTAGATAATTAATGAAGGAAGCGACACGTTAAACCGAAATGTTTTGCTTGATTAAACATAATTTTTCAGCAAAAAAGTAACCAAACCTGTTCCTAAAATTCTATGCATAATTTTTTTCACCTATGAAGAATTTTCACGAGTCGAATTTGAAGATACCTAAGTCAAATCAGAACATGTAGCCTGCATTATATTTAACCCCATTCATCAAACCAAATTAAGCATCAAAATGGCAACAAGGCCGTAATATTTTAAATTGAAGAAGAAAATTATTTAAAACATTACCCCACCTTTACCGAGGTCATATAGAGTGAGCCACCAACAGCCTTATCATTAAAAATGGAAACCGTTTCGTTTTTATTTTTTAATCCTAACACATACAAAAGAGGCAAATAATGTTCGGGCGTTGGAATTGATAAAGCGAAGGCCTTGCCGTTTTTACTATAGTTAATCAATGCATCATGTTGGTTGTTTAAAATAAAAGATTTCATTTTGGTATTAGCCTCTATAGCCCAGTCGTAACCGTAATTATCGGTATTAAGTTTATCCCATGCCACCATTCCCAGGTTGTGCACCATATTGCCACTTCCCACAATCAAAACGCCTTTGTTTCTTAAAGCCTGAAGTTGTTGCGCAAGCTCATAATGATATTGAGGTGTTTGTCGGTAATCCAAACTTAATTGAATCACGGGAACATCTGCATTTGGATAAAGGTGTTTGATTACACTCCAAGCACCATGATCAAGACCCCAAGATTCATCTAATTCAACATGATTTTTTTTGACCATGGCTTGAATGTTTTTGGCCAATTCCGGATTTCCGGGAGCGGGGTATTGTACATCAAACAATGCTTGTGGAAAGCCCCAAAAATCATGTATGGTTCTTGGAGAGGGCATAGCGGTTATATACGTTCCTTTGGTTTCCCAGTGTGCCGAAATGCACACAATGGCCGTTGGTTTGGTTATACCCTTTCCTACATTTCTAAAACCCGCAACAAATTCATTTTCTTCAATGGCATTCATGGGGCTGCCATGGCCTAAAAACAAAACCGGCATGGTATCCGTATTTGCTGCCGATTCAGCCAAACTGTTTAATACATTCAACTTCATAACACTACCTGCTAAGGGGAAAAAGGAAAGATACTTTATAAATTCTTTTCTATTCATATGGATTGGTTGTCACACTCAAAGATAGTTTTTTGATGAATCAATAGGCAAATGAATACACAAAACAATAATTATACTTTAAATTTGAATAGAATGATTGTACACATTAAAAATATGGTTTGCCAACGTTGTGTAATGGCTGTAAAAACGGTTTTTGAAAACAACCATATTCCGATACTTCATGTTACCTTGGGAGAGGTTGAGTTACCGGCCGCCTCACTAGCGGATGCTCAACTAAAAAAAATTGATGCCGATTTATTAGCCTTGGGTTTTGAAAGAATTGATGATAAAAAAGCAAGAATTATTGAGCAAATCAAATCATTAGTAATACAAGAAATACACCACAAACCAAAGGTTGATTTAAAGGTAAACTGGTCGTATTTGCTTGCTGATGCCTTGCACTATGATTACCATTATTTAAGCGGATTGTTTTCGTCTGTTGAGGGAATCACTATTGAGCAATACATCATCAGGCAAAAGGTTGAAAAAGCGAAAGAGAGTTTGGTGTATGATGAAATGAATTTAAGTGAAATAGCCGAAAAACTTGGTTACAGCAGTGTAGCGCATTTATCTAATCAGTTTAAAAAGGTAACCGGATTAACCCCTTCGGCATTCAAAAAAAATCACAAAGGCATTCGAAAGTCAATTGACCGGGTGTAGTCAAAATCATATAAATCAATTCAAAAATCTTGTAACAAGCAATTCAGGTTATTCCATCAACTTTGTAACCGAAAGAAAATAAAAAAAGGAGGAATCCCCGGGTTAGGTTCTGTGTATTGATGAACAAAAGAATTGAAGGGTTTCATCTGATTGATGAGAGGTTATGAAAACACAAACTAAAAAAATTACTTTTCCTGTTTTAGGCATGACTTGTGCCGGATGTGCCTCAAGCGTTGAAAGCATGTTAAAACGCACAGATGGTGTTGCCGATGCTGCCGTAAACTATGCCAATCAAACCGCATGGGCTGAGGTTCCTGAAAATTTTGATGTGAAGCTACTTCAACAAGCTGTGCAAGCTATTGGATATGATTTGGTGATTGATGTAGAAGATCCAAAATTGATACAAGAAGAAATCCGGCTCAAACAATATAAAGAACTCAAACATCGCACCATTTGGGCCACTATTTTATCATTACCGGTTGTTGTAATCGGTATGTTTTTTATGGATATGCCTTATGGCAATTGGATATCTATGGCATTAAGCGCTCCTGTGGTGTTTTGGTTGGGTCGAAGTTTTTTTGTGAATGCATGGAAGCAAGCCAAACATCAAAAAGCCAATATGGATACACTGGTTGCTTTAAGCACAGGTATTGCTTTTTTGTTTAGTTTGTTTAACACCATTTATCCGCAGTTTTGGCACAAACAAGGTTTGCATGCACATGTATACTACGAAGCTGCAGCCGTGGTCATTTCCTTTATTTCTTTAGGTAAATTATTGGAAGAACGAGCCAAATCAAACACAACAACAGCCATTAAAAAACTAATGGGTCTTCAACCCAAAACGGTTGTTGCATTAATAGATGGTTGGGAAAAAGAAATTCCGATTGCACTAGTTCAAGAGGGTTACACATTATTGGTTAAGCCGGGCGATAAAATACCTGTGGATGGAAAAGTTGTTTCCGGAGAATCATTTGTTGATGAAAGCATGATAACAGGAGAGCCGGTTGCGCTGGAGAAAAAGGCAGGAGAGCAAGTTTTTGCAGGAACCATTAATCAAAAGGGTAGTTTTTTATTTACTGCTGAAAAGGTTGGGGATGATACCCTATTGGCACAAATCATTAAAATGGTTCAACAAGCCCAGGGTTCGAAGGCTCCGGTTCAAAAATTGGCCGATAAAATAGCCGGTATTTTTGTTCCTGTGGTTGTAGGAATTGCTATCTTAACTTTTATGGTTTGGATGTTGTTGGGCGGAGAAAATGCGTTTACACACGCCTTGTTAACTGCAATAACCGTTTTGGTTATTGCTTGTCCGTGTGCATTGGGTTTGGCCACACCAACGGCCATTATGGTGGGAGTGGGTAAAGGTGCGGAAAACAACATGTTGATTAAAGATGCCGAAAGTTTGGAGTTGGCACATCGTGTAGATGCTGTGATACTAGACAAAACAGGAACCATTACAGAGGGCAAACCGGTTGTGGTGAATACATTAGAAAGTAATGAATTAACCGTGGTTGATAAGCAAGTATTGTTCAACATTGAATCTCAATCGGAACACCCATTAGCAGATGCCGTGGCCAATTATTTAAAAGTAGAAACAGTTGAGCGAATCTTTTTGAATCACTTTGAAAGCATTACCGGAAAAGGTGTAGAGGCTAATTATCTAAACACAACATATCTGATAGGGAATAAACAATTAATGTTGGATAAAGGCATCAACATTACTCTGCAGCAAATGCAATATGCGGATGCTTGTCAAGCTCAGGCACAAACAGTGGTGTATTTTGCAGCACGCAACCAAGTGTTGTGTTTAATGGCTATTGCCGATAAAATCAAAGCCACTTCTGCAACCGCTATTCAGCAATTGAAAAACGGAGGTGTTGAAGTGTATATGCTAACGGGAGATAATCAACAAACAGCAACAGCGGTTGCAAAGCAAGTGGGCATCAAACAATTTAGGGCCGAATTTTTACCCGCTGATAAGGCAAATTTTATTAAACAATTACAAGCAGAAGGAAGGGTGGTTGCTATGGTGGGCGATGGTATAAACGACAGCCAGGCTCTTGCCCAAGCAGATGTGAGTATTGCCATGGGAAAAGGCTCAGACATTGCGATGGACGTTGCTAAAATCACCCTGATTACATCCGACTTACGATCAGTTCCGCAGGTATTAATATTGTCCGGCAAAACGGTTCGTACAATCAAACAAAATTTATTTTGGGCATTTATTTATAATATTATTGGCATTCCTTTAGCAGCCGGAGTGTTGTATCCGTTTAACGGATTTTTACTTAACCCAATGATTGCCGGTGCCGCTATGGCCCTTAGCTCGGTTTCGGTTGTAAGCAACAGTTTGCGTTTAAAGTGGGTTAAACTAAGTTAACTTGAAGCGTAATGTGATT
>JBKDBG010000055.1:0-13111 GCA_046314755.1 Bacteroidota bacterium
ACATGCGCCAGATAGAAATTCCTGCAGCCTTTGCCGCATCCAGTTCATTCGATTCTCATAAGTTACCAAAGTTCATGATACTCTCCAATAAAATGGAAAGCGGCAAGGCCATTGGAATAATACTTGATGAAAAATAGAACATCAATTGTGCTATAATCCAAAAGCTTAGGCCTTTGCCTGCAAGGTCATCAATATATAACCAAACAAATTGCATGAGCAAGATAAACATCACCACTAAGAATGTGGGGATGAACGACTTAGCAAATTGTTGTACGATGAGTAAGTGTAACTTCTTCAAAAAGTTTTAATTTAATCGGGTGCAAAAATCGACAATTCAACTGACAAATACCGAATTAGAATTTATTTCTAATCCGGAAATCATGCAATTAAAGCAAAAACTAATCCGAAAATACAGTACTTATTTGATGGAGATTGGTGAATATCTGAAAGCAACTTATTTTGCCAATCAACCCATGCCAGTTAAATTAACGAGAGGCGAAAATTATTTGGAGCAACCTTACTTGGTATTAGATGTACCTCAATTAAAAAAAGAAGATTTAACCAATAAATTAAGAATCATGTTTTGGTGGGGCAATTATATCAGTTTACAATATTTCATAAAATCAGAAGCTATTGACCACATTGATGGCAATGAGCAACTCTTTGTACTTATTGGTGATGATTTGTTCGATAATGACTTACAAAGCAATAATTTTATATCCATCAATCAATTCAAACAAAATCCAGCATTGCTCCCACCGTTGAGCAAATTGGCCAAGAAAGTTTCCTTTGACGACAGTGCTTCTTTACTGCACAAAACCATTGATTTTTTGGAAATGGTTCAGCATAAAAAAAGCCACCCATAAAGGATGGCTTTTCAATATTTTGATTGCTAATGTGAATTAAAAATCTTGGCTTAAGATGTTTAAATCAATAATAGCAGTAGATGCTTGAGGATTGTTTGGATCAGCGCTATCGCTAACACCTTCAACTTTAAGCAAGCCTAACTTACCTTCTTTAGTTTTGAAAAGAAGTACATCATCTTTTGCCAAGTTATTTACGATTGTACCAAAAGTTTTACCTTGAGCAAAAGTTACTAAAGCTCTGTCATCATCCATAGCCGCAACATCACCATAGTTGATTTGACCTGTAACTTTCACTAAGCCTGTTTCACGAGCATTACCTGATGACCAGAAAGTTGATAATCCTGACCATACTTGTGTTTGCATTGTGGTATTGGTTTGGCTGCAAAGTGTATAACGGTTAGTTGAACCAAAGAAGAATACTAAATCAATGTTATTTTTCAAGTTCTCGTTGCTGTTGGCAGTTGCATCAGAAAGAGAGTACTGCTTGAAATCAGGCGTTGCTTTCATAAAACATTCAGCACCGCTGGTATGTCCAAACAACTGAATAACAGTAGTTGAAGCTGAAAGTGGATTTGGATTTACGATTGTTGCTACGTAATTGGCTGTTTGTGCAGTTCCTTTTTCACCTTCTAACTTAAATGAATAAGTTACTGTTCCTGTCAAACCTGCATCTAAAGCAGCAGTTAAATTATAAATGTAGTCAGTTCCTGAAAGTGTTTTTGTTTCTAAAGTAACCGGATTTTCACCAACTTTAGTTCTTGTAATAGTTAAAGTCTTTAGTTTGTTGTCGGCATTACCTTTGCAGCTTACTGTTAACTTTAAAGTATCACCAACAAAGTGAGTACCTGAAGTAGCAGCAGGAGTCATTGTAATTTCAACATTTTTTACCTCTTCGGTTTCATCTGTACAAGAGGTTAACGCAAATGTAGATGCTACAAAAAGCATCATCATGGTTTTAATTACCTTTTTCATGTTTATTAATAGATTTAATTGTGTTTTTAAATTAGTTTTCTGAGTCAAATCCGAAATCATCGTTGGCTTCGTTTTCATCCGATGGCTTTTTGAATTCATCAAAGTTGTAGTCGGGCATCAATTGTGTTTTAACATGACCCACCGTTTCGTTTAGCGCATCCATAAACTTGTTAAAGTCTTCTTTATACAAGAATATTTTGTGCTTAACAAAACTGCCATCGTCAAATCGCTTTTTGCTTTCAGTGATGGTAATGAAATAGTCGTTCCCTTTGGTCGATTTCACATCAAAGAAATACGTTCTCTTTCCTGCTCTGATCTTCTTAGAGAAAATCTCTTGTTGTTCTCCTTTTCTAAAATCCTCCATTGTAAATGCAGTTTTCTGTTTTTATTAGTTGATTAAATGTTGCGCCAAAATATGGTATAAGCCTTACTTTTCAAAAAAAATTATCAACACCATTATTTCTATTCATAACTCCCTACTTCTCACAAGCCTGATTTTAAGCTGTTTCTTCCTGCAATTGCTTATTGTAAAGTGTGTAATAAATTCCTTGTTTTTGCAGCAATTGTGGGTGATTTCCCGATTCAACTATTTCACCTTCATGCAGCACGATAATAAAATCGGCATCTTTAACAGTTGAAACCCTGTGACTAACAATAAAAGTGGTTTTATTTCGCATAATCGGTCTCAAATTTTGTAAAATTTGCGCCTCGGTATGTGTATCGACTGCCGATAAACAATCATCCAAAATTAAAATTTCGGGATTTTTGATCAGTGCCCTAGCTATTGATAATCGTTGTTTTTGACCTCCGGAAAGGGTAATGCCTCTTTCGCCCAACATGGTTTCATACCCATGGGTGAAATTGGTTACATTTTCGTGTAAAGCGGCCGCGTTTGAAGCTTTTAAAACCTCTTCATCAAGATTTTTGGAGTCATGCAAATCCAAGCCAAAAGCAATGTTATTCTTAATAGTATCGCTAAACAAAAACACTTCCTGCGGCACATATCCGATTATGTTTTTGTATGCCTTTAAATCAATTTGACTCAACGATTTGCCATCTATTAAAATATCGCCTTGCGTGCAATCCATCATTCGTAACAGCAATTGAATAAAGGTAGATTTACCGCTTCCGGTTGTACCAAGCACTGCTAAGGTTCTCCCCTTTTCAATGGTTATGTTGATGTTTTTTAATGCCGGTAATTGTTTCCCGGGATAAGTAAATGATACCCCTTTGAATTCTATTAGATGATTAAAATGAAAACCGCTGGAGGTTGTTTGGACAATTTCCGGTTTTTCTTGCAAAAACTCGTTTAAACGTTGCTGTGAAGCAGCCGCGCGTTGAACCAAAGATGATGTCCATCCCAAAGAAGCCACAGGCCAAGTGAGTAAATTCACATAAATCACAAACTCTGCAATATTTCCAATGGTAATTTCACCATGTAATACATAATAACCACCAATCGAAACTGCAATAAGTGTGCTGCATCCGGTTAAGAATACCATCAACGGAAAAAAAGTAGCATCTACCTTTGCCAACTCCAAATTTTTATCCTTGTAACGCTCCGCCTGTGCAATAAACAAAGGCTTAAACCATCGTTCTGCGCCAAAAGCTTTTAAAACCCTTATTCCATTAAATGTTTCCTGCGCAGTATTGGTAATTACCGATAATTGTTGTTGAATTTCATCACTGCGTTTATTGATGATGTTATTAACCTTAAAAATGGTGTAAGACAATATGGGCAGAGGCGCTAGCACCCAAAGCGCAAGTTGGGCGTGTACAGAAAACATGATTGGAATAATAACCAAAAAGGTGGCGGTTAAGTTGGTAAAATACATCACAGCAGGTCCAATATACATACGCACCCTGCTCACATCTTCACTGATTCTAGCCATTAAATCACCGGTATTATTTTTTCGGTAAAAGGAGGCTGATAGGATTTGATAATGCGCAAATACCTCGTTTTTCAAATCATACTCAATCAAACGGCTCATTACAATAATGCTTTGGCGCATTAAAAACATGAACAGCGCGCGTAATAAAGTAAGACCAACGATAAGCAATGCGAACCAAATGACTTGCTTGGTGAGGTAAGCGGTTGCCTCCTTAACTTCAAATTCCGTAAGGTGTTTCGAACTGATTTGTTGCAGGTACTTCACCAATTCGTCAACAGCTGCCGAAACGGCTTTGGCAGGGAATGCGGAGAACAAATTGGAAACAATCACAAACAGCATACCCAACACCAAACGATACCTGTACTTGTAAAAATATTTATTTAAATGCCTTAAGGCTTTCATCAACACGTATTAAAGGAACAAAAAAACAAAAAATTATTGAGTATAAAATTCAATTTATTAATGCCCGCAAAATGAGAAGAATCAATTGATAAAATTGCATTATGATTTATTGAAATTTGGCTTACTTTTGCACCGCATTTAATAAATAGTCAATTATGTCAACTAATCAAATGGCTAATGCGGCCCAACCTGAGTTGTTTTCACAACTGCAACAATTCGACCATGAACAAATTGTTTTTTGTCAAGATGAACACACAGGCCTTAAGGCAATCATTGCTATACATAATACTGTATTAGGACCCGGTTTAGGTGGTACTCGTGTTTGGAATTACACCAATGAAGCCGAAGCAATTAATGATGTGCTTCGCCTTTCTAGAGGAATGACTTACAAAGCTGCCATTAGCGGGTTAAACTTAGGTGGAGCCAAAGCCGTAATTATTGGTGATGCCAAAACCATCAAAACTGAAGCGTTAATGCGTAAGTTTGGTCGTTTTGTAGAAAATCTAAGCGGTAAATATATTACTGCGGAAGACGTAAACACCACTACCCGCGACATGGAATACGTAAACATGGAAACATCGCATGTGGTTGGATTGCCTGAAAGCATGGGGGGCGGAGGTGATCCAAGTCCGGTTACTGCTTATGGTACTTATATGGGTATGAAAGCTGCCGTTAAGCATGCTTTTGGTAACGATAGTTTAGCAGGTAAAAAAGTGGCCGTTCAAGGAATTGGAAAAGTGGGTGGACATTTATTAGACCACTTACACAAAGAAGGTGCTCAGCTTTTTATTACCGATATCAATGATGAAATTTTAGCGAAATATGCCAAAGAAATGGGCGCTACTGTAGTCAAAGGTGATGAAATTTATGGATTAGACGTTGATATTTTTGCTCCATGCGCTTTAGGTGCAATTTTAAACACCGAAAATATCAATAAGTTAAAATGTAAAGTGATTGCGGGTGCTGCAAACAATCAATTGGCTGATGAGAATGTTCATGGTCCAATGTTGATTGAAAAAGGTATTGCTTACGCTCCTGACTTTTTAATTAATGCAGGCGGGTTAATTAACGTTTACCAAGAGCATATCGGTTACAACCGTGATACAGCCTTGCGTAATACCGAACACATTTACAATGTTACGCTTGATATTTTTAAAGCTGCTTCAGAAAAAGGAATACACACCCAAAAAGCCGCTACTGAAATGGCAGAAAAAAGAATCAATGATATTTTAAAAGTACGTTCTACTTACTAACACAAAATTGATGAATAATATAAAAGAAAGTCGGGTTTGCTTGTAAGCCCGACTTTCTTTTTTTACCTTCGTAGCCTAATAGATAAAGGTTCTTTACATGTTCAACAGACGTTTCCTCCGCATTAAAGCATTTCAGGCACTCTACAGTTTTTACCAAGATGAGCAAGCCGGAAGAAGTGCGCACGAAAAAAATTTACTAAGCGGACTTAATAAAGCTTATGAGTTGTATTTATTTCTCATGGCATTTCCTGCTGAATTCCGACACTATGTTGCGCTTGAATTAGATAATCAAAAAACAAAGTATATCCCGCAACCGGATGCCATACAAAAACTCGAAACCATATATGGAAATAAAGCATTCATTGCATTTGAGTCAAACACCACGCTAAACAATAAAATCAGCAAACTGAAACTTACTTGGCATCATAACAAAGATTTATTTAAACAAATCTTAACCACCCTTAGGCAAAAAGAATGGTTTAGTAACTATGCAGATAAGCCGTCAAAAAGTTTTAAAGAGGATAAAAACTTCCTGCGTGATTTATTTGAACTTTGCGTAACCGAATGTGCCTTGTTTGATGAATACATGGAAGACAAATATTTGAATTGGGAAGATGACCAGGTATTGGTGTTTAATCAACTTGAAAAAACAATTGACGGACTCAACGAAGAAGAACACCTTGATTTTTTGGATAATGGTGATTTAGAAGAGGAAGACTTACAATTTGTAAAAGATTTGTTTCGATTCACACTTGACCATGAAACAGAATTAACAGATGCCATTGCTCAAAAAACAAAAAACTGGGATCCTGACAGGTTAGCCATGATTGATTTGTTATTAATGAAATTGGCTTTGTGTGAGATATTGTATTTTAACCATATTCCAATTAAAGTTAGTATTAATGAGTATATTGAAGTGGCAAAACTTTACTCAACACCAAATAGCCATGGTTTTATAAATGGGGTGTTGGATAAAATTCATCATGAATTAAAAGAAAACAATAAACTAAATAAAACCGGAAGAGGTTTAGTAGAATAAAAGTTAAACGTATGAAAAAGTTATATTTTTTAATTGCCGGAACCTGCTTGCTTGCAGCATGTGGCAGCGAAAAAAAAGACAAACTTCCTACTGATGTGGTAAACATATCTGCTACTGCAGACAGCACACAAGTAAACCAAACCAATGAAAAGGCTGCTATTACTTTTGAAACTGAACGCCATGATTTTGGGCGATTGGTGGATGGTGAAGTGGTTGAGTACAGCTTTAAATTTAAAAATACCGGCACCGGAGACTTATTAATTGCCAATGCAAGCGCAAGCTGCGGATGCACAGTACCTGACTATCCGAAGCAATTGATCAAACCCGGTGAAGATAACTTTATTAAAGTTCGTTTTGATAGTAAAGGAAAGATTGGCACTTTTGAAAAATCAGTAATGATTACTGCCAACACCGAGCCAAGAGAAACCGTGATTTACATTACAGGATTAGTAGTTGAAAAATAAATTAATTTAAAATAACAATGACACAAGTATTATTAATGATGGGACCGCAAGGCGGCCAAGGCGGTTTAGGAAGTTTTCTTCCGCTTATTTTAATTATGGTGGTTTTCTATTTTTTCATGATTTACCCACAAATGAAAAAAAATAAAGCACAAAAGAAATTTAGAGAAGCTTTGAAAGAAGGTGACAAAGTAATTACCATAGGCGGTGTGCATGGTAAAATTGAAAAGATGGATGAAACCACCTTCATTTTAAACAGTGAAGGAACACGTTTAAAATTGGATAAAACTTCTATAAGTATGGAAGCCAGCCAAGCATTAAATGACCCTAAAAAGGAAGAAAAAAAGTAAACATATTGAAGGTATTACCGAAAGCCATGGAAGTATTCCATGGCTTTTTTTTGTATACACCGCTAACGTTGAGGTAATATGGATATTACGAAAATAAAGCAACAAATAATTCATAATCATATACTTACACTTATTTTAACACTTGTTTAATGTAAAGCAAAGTATATCTTTATATTAACAAATTGTAAATTGAATATTAATTGAGTGAAACAGGATATTATCGCATCCGATTTTATACCTGAACAAATGAAAAGATTTCTTTTTATCGCACTAGTACTTCTAACGACAAGCGCATTTTCTCAAATTGACACCAGCTTTAACAAAAACCAAACTACCTTTACCAACTCATCATCAACAGAAAAAAAATGGCATGAAAAAATTGCCATTAGAGGTTACATGCAAACCCGCTACAATCGTTTGTTGGAAACCAACGGAAACTTAAGATGTGAGCAATGTGACAGATCATGGGGTGATAACGGAGGGTTTTTCATCAGGCGAATGCGTATCATTTTCTTCGGTCAAATTTCAAAACAGGTATATTTATACGTGCAACCTGATTTTGCTTCTTCGGTAGGTACATCAGGTAATGTAGCTCAGTTGCGTGATGCATACTTTGATATTGGTATAGACCAAGATAATGAATATCGTTTTCGTATAGGCCAAAGTAAAGTTCCATATGGCTTTGAAAACATGCAATCGAGTCAAAATCGTATACCATTAGATAGAAATGATGCCTTGAATAGTGCAGTAACGAACGAACGTGATCTTGGAGTGTTTTTCTATTGGGCACCTAAAAAAACCAGAGCACTTTATAGCAGTTTAGTGAATGATGGTTTAAAAGGTTCTGGTGATTACGGGGTATTTGCTTTCGGTGCCTATAATGGTCAAACTGCCAATCAAACCGAAAGAAATAATGGTTTACATTACGTAACCAGATTATCATATCCAATAAAAATAGGGAATCAAATTATTGAACCGGGAATTCAAGGATACACCGGAAAATTCGTATTGTTATCAACCAGCAGTAACGTAAAAAAGAATAAAGACAGTGAATACTTAGACCAAAGAGGAGCATTTACCTTTGTACTTTACCCGAAACCGTTTGGTATTTTGGCCGAATACAATATTGGTAAAGGACCCGAATACAACAAGAAAACGGATTCTATTGAAGTACAAAACTTAACCGGTGGTTACATCACATTCACTTATCTAATCAAGGCTAAAAATCAAATTATTATGCCATTTACCAGATTACAATATTATGATGGAGGTAAAAAGCATGAATTAGATGCAAGAAGCTATGTGGTAAGAGAAGCTGAAATTGGCGTAGAATGGCAACCATACAGAGCCTTTGAATTGGTTGTGATGTACACCTTTTCGGATAGAAGATTTGAAGATTTTGCACTTAAAAACAACCGCCAAACGGGACAATTATTACGTTTACAAGCACAAGTTAATTTTTAATCCTACACAATTATATATTGCATATTATTATGAGTATCAACAGTATCTTTTCTTTCTTCCTCCCAAAGGACAAAGTATTTTATTCATTATTTGAATCAGTAGCCGAAAATGTATCGGAAATGGGTAAACTATTAACTGAAGTGGTTGCCGAGCCCGACTTTGACAAACGTGGCGCAATCATTAAAAAAGTTGAAGATTTAGAACACAAAAATGATGAGCTTACCCATCAAATTTTTCAAGAATTAGGTCGCAATTTCATCACACCATTCGACCGTGAAGATATTCACTACCTGGCTACTGCGTTGGATGATATTTGTGATTACATTTATGCTTCGGCTAAAAAAATTAATTTCTACAAAGTCAATCCGAATGACAGCGGAATTCAAAAAATGGCGGAAATTATTAAACAAGGTTCTGAGCAGGTAAAAGCTGCAGTATTGGAATTGCGTAACATGAAAAATATCAAGAACATTACAGATGCCGTAATTAAAGTAAACAGCTACGAAAACCAGGCAGATGATGTATTTGATATGTGTATTGAACGATTATTTGAAACAGAAAACGATGTTAAAGAGCTCATCAAAAAGAGAGAACTTTATCAGGTGATGGAAATGGTTACCGATAAGTTTGAAGATGCAGCAAATGTGATTGAATCAATAGTTGTTAAATACGCTTAAGTAAACACAAATGAGTTTTCTGGTAGTTATTATCATACTTGCCCTTTTGTTCGATTACATCAATGGTTTCCATGATGCAGCGAACTCAATCGCAACGGTTGTTTCCACAAAGGTACTTACCCCATTTCAGGCAGTGCTTTGGGCGGCCTTATTTAATTTTGTCGCATTCTTTATTTTTAAAGACCATGCTGTTGCAAATACTATAGGCAAAACTGTTCATAAAGAATTCATTACTCTTACCGTAATCTTCTCCGGACTAATCGCAGCGATTACCTGGAATTTACTCACCTGGTGGTACGGTATCCCTTCTTCGTCATCACACACTTTAATTGGAGGTTTTGCAGGAGCAGCTGTTGCACATGCATTTGCCACCAAAGGGGGTGTTGCATTTAGTAGCGTTATTGAATTTGATAAAATATTAAAAACATTACTCTTTATTTTCCTCGCTCCTTTAATTGGTATGCTCATCTCCATGTCGATTACATTAATTACCATCATGAAAAACACTTGGGTAAGAATTGTAATTATACTGTTAGCTGCAGCAGGCACATGGGCATTATTTGATAAACTGGAACGCAACAAAATGGAAGAAAACGTAAGTAAGTTTTATCAAGTAGATAAGTTTAAAAAAGAGGTAGAGAAAAATCCGGAAGCAAGTTTCAAATTAGATTCGGCTAAGGCTTTGGTTAAAGCAACTGTACCCTTGTTAAAAGACTATGACAGCAAAGGTGCTGAATACATTGCTGCAGAAGCCAAAACTGCAACCGGAGTAGCGCTTGACGAACAAAAATTAGCCAAGGAAATCAAAAAGGCCGATAATTCATTTATTGTGTATTGTATTATGGCGGCTATTTTAATTTTCATTCTCACCTACATTTACGTTGAAAAAGTTAAAACGCCAACAGCCTATAAAATGGCCAATATGTTTAAAAAATTGCAGCTACTTTCATCAGCAGCATTTAGCATCGGACATGGTGGTAATGATGCTCAAAAAGTAATGGGTATTATTGCTGCGGCCATGGTAGCGAATGGAGACATCACCGATATTAAACAAATGCCTGATTGGGTTCCGTTGGCTTGTTACGCTGCCATTGGAATTGGTACCATGAGCGGTGGTTGGAAGATTGTAAAAACTATGGGAACGCGTATTACCAAAGTTACTCCACTTGAAGGAGTAAGTGCTGAAACTTCAGGTGCCCTCACCTTATTTATGACAGAACAAATGGGAATTCCGGTGAGTACAACTCACACCATTACAGGTTCTATTATAGGTGTTGGTGCCACCAAAAGATTATCGGCTGTGCGTTGGGGCGTAACCGTAAACTTACTTTGGGCTTGGATTCTTACCATTCCTGTAAGTGCAATTATTGCAGGTATAACCTATTACATTGTAACTGCACTTCAATAGTTTTATTGATAAAACTTTTCACATAAGGCTGTCTCTTTATGGAGACGGCCTTTTTTATGGCTGCGGTGTATGGCACTCAACGGGCAGCTGATTTTTTATTTCGTTTATTTTAGGACTAATATAAGGGATGCCTAAGTTTAATCCCCGAAGTATAAATAAACAGCCTACCAATAATACAAACACGGGCACATACTTATTTATGTTTGATCGAATGGTTTGGCTTAAGAATTGACCCGCTATTGAAATGGTAAACATCATAGGCAAAGTTCCGATGCCGAATAAAAACATAAATAATGCACCATCTACTAGGCGCTGAGTAGCCAATGCACCCATCAACCCTAAATACACCATACCACAAGGCAAAATACCATTGAGTAAGCCAATTAAAAATAATCCGGTGTAGCTTTTTTGTTGAAACAACTTTCCTGCCGAGCGACTAAAAAAAGAAAACAGAATAGTTGTGAATTTACTTTGAAATTGAAAATAGGTCAACACAACACCTATAATCATCACTACACCCGCAATAATACTGATGCGCTGTTGAAACCCGGCTAAGTGCAACCCATACCCAAACCAACCAAATAACAATCCTAACATTACATAAACCATTATGCGTGAAAATTGATAAATAAACTTACCAAAAATACGTTGTGCATTGGTATCACCAACTGTTGGCGTAGCAAGTGCAATTGGGCCACACATGCCTGCGCAATGAAAACTGCTGAGTAACCCGGTAATAAATGCCGTTAAAAAAATCATTCCACCATTATTTGTTTTTCGGCTGCCATGAGTGTGTTGTTATAACGCCATTCATAGGTTACATTCCATAATCCTTTATCAAGCTTTGAAGTACTAAAAACATAGGCTTGATTGTTTAAAGTTTTAAATTCAACTTTAAAATCTTTACTCGCATCGGATGGACGATAAAAAGTAACAGTGCCTTCCACAGCTGCGTTACAAGTAAATTCAATTTGTTGATTTTGTAATTGAAAATTAATTTGAGGAGACAAGGCTTGAGCCGCTCTAAATTTATTAATGGATGCTTGATAAGCCACTCCATTTTCATAATAATTTTGATCTACCAAATCAATTTTTTGCGTACTGATTCGGTATACCATAAACATCACAAACAGCATAAATGAAGCCGCAAAAAATACAAGTTTATGTCCCCAGTTTATTTTCATAGATATAATCATAATAAGAAATTTATCGTTTTAAAAGTTACGGTTTTACCGGTGCTACAAAATTAGATTTGATATGAGTGATTAATTTACCATTGCTGCTCAACTCAATTTCAATAGGAATATTATTCGCATGAATCGCTTGTTTAGGAAGCATCACAAAAAAAGAACCCTTTATAATATCATCTTCTTTTAAGATAAGCAGCTCTTCTTCCCTATCTACCATTTTTAAAGTTGCTTTGGCAGGACTAACCACACGCACCATTACCTCTTGGTTATTAAAGGTTTTATTTACCACTTCAAAATTATACATATTGCTAATGTCACCATTGGCTTGTTCTTGGTACATCATTCCCGGAGTACGTAGTACGGTTGATTCAACATCTTTACGGGTAAGTAATAAAAAAGTAAGTATGCTCATCAACAAAACTAAAATTACAGTATATGCCACACTGCGGGTAGTAATGCGTTTAACATTACCTGATGCCAACTCTGCTTGTGAGGCATAACGTATTAAACCTTTTGGTGCTTGTATGTGCTCCATTACATCATTACACTCATCAATGCAAGCCGTGCAATTAATGCACTCCAACTGTGTTCCGTTTCTAATATCAATTCCGGTTGGGCACACCTGCACACAACGTTTACAATCAATACAATCACCCAATGAAGTTGTTGCATTCTTTTTTCTAAGGCCCCTTGGTTCACCACGTTTAAAATCATAGGCCACTACAATGGAATTTTTATCCAACATTAGCCCCTGCAAACGGCCGTATGGACAAACCACAATGCATACAATTTCACGAAACTTAGCAAACACAAAATAAAAAACCGTTGAAAAAATAAGGAGTGCAATAAACTTTCCAAGGTGGGCCAAAGGCCCATCAAGTATCAATTTTTCTACCTCATTTATTCCAATTAAATAACTTAAAAAAGTATTGGCAATAATTACAGCTAATGCAAAAAACAACAGGTGTTTACTTCCTTTTTTTATAATTTTTTCGGTATCCCAAGCTTGTGCATCTAACTTTTGTTGTGCCTTAAAATCACCTTCAATCAAATACTCAATTTTGCGAAAAAGCATTTCCATAAAAATGGTTTGCGGGCAAGCCCAGCCGCACCAAACACGTCCAAACACTACCGTAA
>JBKDBG010000056.1:0-11424 GCA_046314755.1 Bacteroidota bacterium
TCACAAAAATGTTTGATACCATGTACCAATGCTTTTAAAATAACTGCGGCTAAACCTGCGCTAATGCCCACCAACAAACTGGCCACAATTAAAAAGGTTTTATCATTCATGTATTTGTTTCTGTTTTTAAGAAACTGATAAAACCCTATTTTAATTTTTATGCGTATGTCTTTTATAAATTCTTTCAAGTGTATAAGCGACTTAGTGTTTATTCTGTTTTAGGTTGAATAGATAAAACAAAAAGTAAAACCAAACGAAGATAAGGATTTTTTTAGGAGTGCATAGCCGTGAATAATCACAACTAGACTTCAAATACCATATGCGGAAAAACCTCAACTTAAATATATACTTAAGCCGTTGTGTTAATATAAACCTTGAAAATGGCTAATCAGCATTTTATAAGATTTGAATTCAATACCTGAAGAACACATTCAAATGAGCCTTCACTAAACCCCGTAAATCAGTTTTGAATTTTCGGTGGTGATATTGGCTACTTGCTCTACAGTGGTTTGTTTTAACTCCGCCATTTTTTGTGCTACCTGCAACAGGTAAGCACTTTCGTTTCGTTTGCCACGGTAAGGCTCCGGACTTAAATACGGAGCATCTGTTTCTAATACCAAATGTTGTAATGAAATATTGGCAATGGCAGCAGGAAGTTCGCTTTTTTTGTAAGTAAGTACCCCACCAATACCCAAATAAAAACCCAAATCAACCACTTGTTGTGCTTGGGTGGCATTGCCACTAAAACAATGAAAAATACCACGTAATCGTGCATGTTTCATTTCGTGTAAAATGGCAATAACATCATCGGTACTGTTGCGCGAGTGTATGTTAATGGGTAAATCCATTTGTATGGCCCATTGTATTTGTTTTTTAAAGGCCATCATTTGTTGTTCCTTAAACTCCACACTCCAGTAGTAATCTAAACCAATTTCGCCAACAGCATAAAACTTTCTTTTTTTAAACCACTTTTGTATTTGAAACAAATGTGCTTCAACATGTTCATCTACACTGTAAGGGTGTAAACCCATCATAGGAAAACAATGCTCCGGAAACTTCCAAACCAAATCTAACATGGGTTGAATGCTGTGCACATCAATATTGGGTAAAAACAATCGCCTTACTCTCCCATCAATTGCCCTGCGCACCATGGCCTCGCGGTCGTCATCAAATTTTTCGCTGTATAAATGTGTGTGTGTATCGGTTAAAATCATGCTAATAGGTTCTGTTTTTCCATTGCAAACGAATGGGCAAAATTAAAAAAATGGCACTCATACAAGTGATGCCAAGTAAGTAAAACTCATATTGAATTAAATACAAGAAGTTTAGTTTTTGTTTCAACAACTTTTTTTGGTACCAAATGGTTAAACTTTGTAACGCAATTTTTACCCCCCAAAGGGCAAACGCCAATGTTGCATGCGTTAAAAACAGCAACCCTAAAAATACATAAAAGGAACCGAACACAAAAAATATAAACCACCAATACAAGGGCAACCCCAATGCACCTTTAAGCCAACGTTTACGTTGATGCAACAAAGGCAACCAAGCTGTTTGCGGGGCTGAAAAATTAATGGTATTTAAGGTGAGAATGTTTCGTGTTTGCCAATGTTGTTTGCGCACCGCTTGGTACAATTGATAATCTTCGGTTACGCTAAACGGAATGTTTTCGTAGCCACCGGTATCGGTATACGCTTGTTGGGTAACCAACATGTTGTTACCCACGGCCGTGCCCGGTATACCCAATCGGCTAAAATGGGTAAGTACGCCCATAAAATACAACCAATCTAAATGTTGCATTTCGCCCAACCAAAAATTGTTTCCGTTTACAATGGTGGTTGCACTCACTATTCCTGTTTTTTCCGATACAAAAGGCAACATGCCTTTTATCCAATTCGGGTTTACGGTTATATCGGCATCGGTAATAAATATATAAGGCGCTTGTGTATGTTTTATTAATTGCGCCAACACATTGGCTTTTCCCTTTGCCAAACCAACTTTTTCTGTAATGGAAATTAATTTAATGTGGTTGTGTTTTTGCGTAAATTGTTTGATCAAATTAGCCGTAGCATCTGCTGAGGCATCATCACCCACAAAAATTTGTAATTGCTCAACCGGATAATCTAATTTTAACAACGCTTGAATACAATTTACAATATTGGCTTCTTCATTTCGGGCTGCAACTAAAATGGCTACATTAGGCCATTGCGAAGGCGATGCGGGTGTTTTATCCAATGAAGTAAAAAACAACACCAACACATTCACTACTTGAATGCCGATATACGCAAGCACAACCACTAAAACCCAACTCATCATAACGTTTCAAACCTATAGCCTAACCGATGATACTTTTCTAAAAAAGCGGGCAACATCACTTTCAATTGTGTAAATGCTTTTTCGCTGTCGTGAAACACCACAATACTTCCGGGTTTGGTAAAATAATAGGAATACTTTAATGCCCTTTTTGTGTTCAAACCTTTTTGGTAATCCATGGTTAAAACATCCCACATTACAATGGTGTATTTGCTTTTAAGCAATTGAATTTGGCCGGGTGTAATTTGTCCGTAAGGCGGGCGAAACAATTTAGAATCAATCACCTTGGCTGCCAATTCAATGTTTTGTTCGTAGGCTTTGTTATGGGTGCGCCAACCACTTAAGTGGTTGTGGGTATGATTACCAATTTGATGTCCTTGCAGTAAAGTTTCTTTCACCACCTCCGGATAGCGCAACACATTTTCACCTACACAAAAAAAGGTAGCTTTGGCATTGTACTTTTTTAACTCATTCAACACAAAAGGCGTAATGCTTGGATGCGGGCCATCATCAAAGGTTAAATACAACACTTTATCTGTAGTTTTAACCTTCCATGTAACGGATGGAGTAAATAATTGAATAATTGATGGTATTGTATGCCTAAACATTACTTTTGCATTCAGTTAAAGATTACAACCTTCATGTTGCAAAACAGCTGCAAAATAGGACTATTTGTTTTAATAACCATTGCCACCTCCGTGCATGCCCAAACTATTGGCAATAGTTATACCCTTCAGCAATGCATTGATATTGCTTTAAACAACAATATTAATGTTAAACAAAGGGAGCTTACCATGCAAAGCAACCGTGCCGATTTTTTTCAAAGTAAAATGGCGGTATTGCCCAACATTAACGCATCGGTAACCAACAATTACAATACCGGTTTTTCTATTAACCCTATTACCAACGCCACCTTGCGCGATGTAACTTTCAGAAACAACAATTTTGGTTTAAATGGGTCGATGACTTTGTTTAACGGATTACAAACCACCAATAATATTCGCTTGCAAAAAAGCAATACCAACGCAGCACAATTAGATGTGTCGGCCGCTAAAAACAACATTGCCTTACAAGTGGCCAATGCGTTTATGCAAGTATTGATGAATAAAGAAATTGCCTTGGCCAGAAACTTGCAAATGCAAGCTACCAAAGAACAATTAAACAGACAAAAACAATTGTATGATTTAGGCGGATTAAACAAAGTGCGTTACTTGCAAATAAAAGCACAATATGCCAATGAAGAATCGCAGTTGGTGGTTGCCCAAGTGCAACTGGAACAAGCTTACCTTAATTTATGGCAGTTAATGAACATTACGCCCGATACGGCCAACAACATTATCAGCCCAATTCAAGCCAATACACCCATTGAGCAAACCACGTTAAGTGCCGAACAAATTTACAGTGAGTTTATCAGCAAAAGTCCGGAGGCTATGGCGGCCAAAGCAAGAGCAAACAGCGCCCAAATTGCACAAACCATTGCGCAAGGTGGTAGAAGCCCGAGGTTAACTTTAAGCGGAGGATTTAATTCTTTTTTCACCACACAAAACACACGAGGTGTTGGAAACGGATCACAGCAGTTGAGGCAAATTGGATTTGACAGTTTAGGCATTCCGGTTTACACACCGTTTGTACAATTTAGCCAAACCGAGGTGGTGCCGTTTAACGAACAATTCGATCGTAACTTGGGTAAATCATTAGGGTTTACATTAAGCTTGCCGATATTAAACGGATGGCAAGTAAACACCAACATTCAAAAGCAACGCATAAATAAAATGAGTGCTGATTTAAGTAAAAAACAAGTGGAGTTGGATGTATACAAAAATGTTTACCAAGCTTACCTTGATTTTAAATCGGCACAAAAAAGATTTGAAGCCAACCAAACCAATTACGAAGCCAATAAAGAAGCCTTTGAAGTAGCCCAAGCTCAATTTGATTTAGGTGCTTTAAACACGGCAGATTATTTAAATACCAAAAATCAGTTTTTACAGGCCGAAACCAATTTGTTACAAGCTAGGTATGAACTTATATTCAGAAAAAAAGTAATGGATTTTTATTCGGGCAAACCGCTCTATTAAATAAGGGTATGACAAGAATTGAAAAACAAAAAAAGAAATCGAACCGCTTGTTGTGGTTTAGTGCATCGGGAGTTGTGTTGTTGTTGTTGATTATTTTAATTGGCAAAAGCACCGGCTGGATTGGTGGTGACAACAGCACAAAAATTGCGACTGCAAAAGCAGAGTTGCAAAACATTATTGAAACCGTATCGGCCAATGGAAAAATACAACCTGAGGTGGAAGTAAAAATAAGCAGTGATGTTTCGGGCGAAATACGTGCGTTGTATGTAAAAGAAGGTGATTCGGTAAAAGCCGGACAACTATTGGCACGCATTGATCCGGAGTTGTATCAATCCGCATTAGACAGAACCGATGCTGCATTAAATAACTCAAAAGCGAATTTGGCCAATGCCAAAGCAAGGCTATTACAAGCCGAAGCAAAATTTGCAGAGTTGGAAAAACAATATGCACGTAATGTAAAAATGCACGACCAAAAGTTAATGAGTGATGCAGAATTTGAAACGGCAAAATCAGCGTTTTTAACCGCAAAGGCAGAAGTGGAAGCAGGCAAACAAACTGTAATTGGTGCACAATTTACGGTGCAAAGTCAAGAAGCCAGTTTAAAAGAAGCACGTAAAAATTTAACACGTACCGAAATATTTGCTCCCGTAAACGGCATAGTATCGAAATTAAGTGTAGAGCAAGGTGAACGAGTGGTTGGAACTTCCCAAATGGCCGGAACAGAAATGATGCGCATTGCTAATTTAAATGCCATGGAAGTAAGTGTTGATGTAAATGAAAACGATATTGTAAAAGTATCGTTGTATGATACGGCCATGATTGAAGTGGATGCTTATGGTACGCGTAAGTTTAAAGGTATTGTAACCGAAATTGCCAACTCGGCAACTACTACTACACAAACCACCAGCGACCAAGTAACAAATTTTGTGGTAAAAATTAGAATTTTGCGCAGTTCATATGCTGATTTAACTGCACAATATGGAACCAAAAGAAGTGTATTTCGTCCGGGTATGTCGGCCTCGGTTGAAATTCAAACTCAAGCCGTAAACAATGTGGTGGCTGTTCCAATTGAATCAGTAACCATGAAATCAAAAAGTGATTTAGATTCAACCCAACAAGATAAAAAAACATTTAAAGCCAAAAAGAAAGGTGTAAAAAAAGAAGACGATGAAATGGAAGCCGTATTTGTTTACAGTGATGGAAAGGCTTTGTTGCGTAAGGTAAAAACAGGTATTCAAAACGACAAAGTGATTCATATTATTGAAGGATTAAAAGACGGAGAAGAAGTAATTGTTGCCCCGTTTAGTGCCATTACCCGAACACTAACTTCGGGTAAACCTGTTAAAAAAGTGGCCCGAGAAGAGCTATTTGAAGGTGAAAAAAATTAACTTATCATAATGAAAAACATACTTAAGCGAATTGTACCCCTTTGTTTGATGCTGTTTTTATTACATGCTTGCACAAGTAAACGGTATGCTCATTTGCGTACAATACCTGTACAAAAAGAGTCGGTATTGGTTAAGCATACAACATCTACAATGATTGAAGCAATAGGATGTCCTACGCCAAGCATTTCGGTTGATCAATCAATTGAATCTTTTGCAGCAAAAAAAACACCTCTTTCATTTGTATCACATCCTGCGATAGATGATACCTTAATTAAAAAATATAAATTTAATAAAGGGGATAAACCTAACCGTTCAAATATAGAGAGCGATGAAAAATCGAATGAAGAGAACAGTAACGATGAATACATTCAGAGAGAAAACAGATTAGAAAGGTATGGAATAACCGGATTGACATTAGCCGTTTGCTCCCTCCTATTTTTTCCCCTTTCATTTGTTGGATTAGTTTATAGTATCAAAGGATTAAAAGCAAAAAGAAATGGCATGGCCGTTGCCGGATTTGTAATATCCTTAATTATTAGCATCATTACATTGTTGTATTTAATTATCGCTATTGCATTTGTATCCACCTACTATTAGACTTTTGTTTTACTGTTTTAAGCGTAAATTTTTATCTTTTCAGCATGAATATATCACTCAAGCAATTCATCACCCCTTGCTTTATATTCGTTATCCTTTTAACCGCATGCAATAGCAAGCGTTACGCGTATAGAATCACCCAGCCTGTTAATCAACAACAGAAGGTTTCCATACACCAACTTCATCAAACCCAAATTAAATTACCTGCCGTTCATTCCCTTCCAAACAATGTTGTAACTGAAGCGAAGGAGATGATCATGCCCAAAAAATTTCATCCCATGGTGAGTGTGGATGATACGCTGATTAAAAAATATAAATTTGATAAGCAAGAAACACCACGCAATGGAACAAGGAACGAAATAAATTCGGAATCAGAAAATAACAAAGACTTCATAGAAGAAGCACAATTAAAAAGATATGGTACTTTAGGCTTTATATACGGGTTAGCCTCAATTGTATTAACGCCCATTTTACTTTTTCCGATCTTTTTCAGCGTACCCGGATTGATTTATAGCATAAAAGGTTTGAAAGCCAAAAGAAACGGATTAGCGGTTGCTGGTCTTACCATGTCCATCCTTGTGCTCTCTATACTACTTTATTTAATAATTATGATTTCTATTTCTATTAATTAATTTCAATGATACAATTACCCAAACATATAGCAGTATTAGGAGGAGGAAGTTGGGGTACAGCACTTGTAAAAATGCTTACCGAACAAATTCGCACACAAACCGGCAACGTTTCTTCATTAACCTGGTGGATTAGGAAACAAGAAACGGTGGAGTATATCAAAGCCAACAAACATAATCCCGGTTACATCAGTTCCGTAGAAATTCATCCTGAGTTTGTTCATATCACTTCTGATGTACAAGCTGCGGTTGAGGCCGATTTAATTGTATTGGCCATCCCTTCGGCATTTTTACACCAATCATTACAACAACTGAATACTTCACATTTTAAAAATAAATTTATTGTTTCAGCCATCAAAGGTTTGTTGCCACACAGCAAACAAATTGTAGCAGATTACATGATGGAACAATTTAATGTGCCGCATGAAAACCTCTTGGTTATTTCAGGACCTTGCCATGCGGAAGAGGTTGCTGCTGAAAAACTCTCTTACCTTACCATTGCAGGTAAAAACAAACAAGTTACTGCGCATTTTGCATCCTTATTATCATGCAGGTTTATCAATACCATTATTTCGGATGATTTAACCGGGACAGAGTATGGTGCCGTTTTAAAAAATATTTATGCCGTGGCCAGCGGTATTTGTCATGGGCTTGGTTATGGCGATAATTTTCAAGCAGTATTAATCAGTAATGCCATTAGAGAGATGGAAGCCTTTTTGTATAAAATACATGCGCATCCAAGGGAAATAAATCACTCGGCTTATTTGGGTGATTTATTGGTAACGGCTTACTCTCAGCACAGCCGCAACCGTACATTTGGTAATATGTTAGGCAAAGGTTATTCGGTGCAATCAGCCCAATTAGAAATGAATATGATTGCCGAAGGTTATTATGCCACCAAAAGCATGTATGAGCTGAATCAAGAAAAATTAAATGTTGATATGCCCATTGCCGAAGCGGTTTATAACATCATTTACAAACAACTTCCGGTAAGGGTCGAAATACAAAATCTAAGCGAAAAACTCATTTAATTATGCATAAACTGGTTGAAGATTTTAATGAATACCGCACCAAGATGAATGAAAAAATTTTGGGTGCCGATAATTTGGTGTTAAAACGTTTGTTTAACCTTGACACCAATACCTATGAAGAAGGTGCATTAAGCACAGGTACAAAAGAAATGCTGGGCTTGATAGCCAGTATGGTTTTACGTTGCGATGATTGCGTGAAATATCACCTTGGAAAATGTTATGAGTTAGGAATTACTACGGCACAAATTTATGAAGTGTTTGCCGTTGCCAATATTGTTGGAGGCACCATTGTAATTCCGCACACACGAAGAGCTGCCGAGTATTGGGAAGCGTTGCAAGAAAGTTAAGGTACAGCTCAATAAAATAATTCATAAAAAAAGCCGACTAAAGTCGGCTTTTTCGTTTTAGCTATTACTTGATTTTAAATGCTTTTTTCACCTTGTCAACGTAGTCTAATTTTTCCCAAGTAAACAATTCTACTTTCTTCACTACCTTTTTACCTTCAGGTGTAACAAAAGTTTTGTTTACAGTTTCATTCTTACGACCCATGTGACCATAAGCAGCAGTTTCACTGTAAATTGGATTACGTAATTTCAAACGTGTTTCAATTCCGTAAGGAGTCATGTCGAATAATTTCTCAACCAATTTCGCAATTTCTCCATCCGTCATTTTCACTTTTGAAGTACCGTAAGTATTGATGTAAATACCCATTGGATCTTTCACTCCAATTGCATAAGAAACCTGCACCAACACCTCATCACACACACCTGCAGCAACTAAATTTTTAGCAATATGGCGTGTTGCATAAGCAGCACTTCTATCCACCTTGCTCGGATCTTTTCCTGAGAATGCGCCACCACCATGAGCACCTTTACCACCGTAAGTATCAACAATTATTTTACGTCCGGTTAAACCGGTATCACCATGCGGACCACCAATTACGAATTTACCTGTTGGGTTGATGTGGTAGTTGATGTTGTTGTTAAACAACTTCGCATATTTTTTATACTTAGCTTTAACACGAGGAATCAATATTTTAACAATATCTTCTTTGATTTTCGCTAACATTTTAGCTTCGGTATCAAAATCATCGTGTTGGGTTGAAACCACAATCGAATCAATTCTTACCGGCTGATTATTGTCGTTATACTCTAAAGTAACTTGCGACTTTGCATCAGGACGTAAGTATTTAATTTGTTTATTCTCTCTGCGTAAAGCAGCAAGTTCAATTAAAATTTTATGGGCTAAATCTAATGCAAGTGGCATGTAATCATCCGTTTCGTTGGTTGCATAACCAAACATCATACCTTGGTCACCTGCACCTTGATCTTGTTTTTTCTTACGATCAACACCTTGGTTAATGTCGGCCGATTGCTCATGAATAGCACTTAAGATACCGCATGAGTTTGCTTCAAACATATACTCGCTTTTGGTATATCCGATTTTGCGGATAACTTCACGTGCAATGGATTGAACATCTAAATACGCTTTTGATTTTACTTCGCCTGCCAATACCACTTGACCGGTTGTAACCAACGTTTCGCAAGCCACTTTTGAATCCGTGTCAAAAGCAAGAAAGTTATCAATTAATGCATCAGAAATTTGGTCGGCCACTTTATCCGGGTGTCCTTCGCTTACCGACTCAGATGTGAATAAATATCCCATGTTTATTAGTTAATGAATTGTTTAGTACTATTTAATAATCCGACAAAAATACATTTTTGAGTGAAGTTACAAACTGTGTTGTGTTTTTTTATTTCCCCTTTGATTTTGGCGGAAATAATACCTTTTAGCCCTTAAATTTGTTGCATGCATAATTTGGAGCCTTATTATAGATGGAGAGAGCTTTACCAGGCAGAAAACGATCACCTTTCGCCCTTTTATGAACGCGAATACAGTGAGTTTGAATTTAGCAACCAAATCTATAATTACCTTATACACCCGCAATGGGACGAGTTTGGCTCCCCTACTTTGTACACCAAAATCCTTTTTGCCGATTATAAAGATGAATTTGCCATTTTAGAATTGATAGGCGAATGGAACGATGCCATTCATAATGATATTATGATGTTTAAGCGAGAAGTAGCCGAAGTGTTAATGGCCAATGGCATCAATAAATTTATCTTAATTGGAGAAAATGTATTGAATTTTCACAGCAGTGACGATTGTTATTATGAGGAGTGGTTTCAAGAATTGGAAGACGGCTGGATTGTGGCGTTAAACTTCCAACCTCATGTGCTCGAAGAGATTACCCATGCAAATATTGATTATTATCTGATTTTCGGAGGTGAATTGGATCAAATGCCTTGGCGAAAATTTACTCCACATCAATTGTTTACATTGGTGGAGCAAACTTTAAAACGTAGGCTTGCCTAATTATAAGACATTGAATAACCTTTCATTCTCAATTTTTCATATTCACCAACTTGTCACGATTTAATACCGTAATATGACTTCCTTTAATTTCAATCAGCTTCTCATCTTTAAAATCAGATAAGGTTCTAATCACACTTTCTGTTGCGGTACCCACAATATTGGCCAAATCTTGCCTGCTTGCAGCAAATGTAAATGGGGTAATTTTATTCGGGTTGTACGTTGATTCCAACATCAGCAAACCTTCGGCCACCCTTTTACGTACGGAGTTGTATGCAAGTTTCAACATACGATCTTGGTGATCGAGAATATTGCCTGTAAGTAATTTTAAAAACTGATTTGCGATTAATCGATTCTTGGTGATTAAATCATAAAAATCTTCCTTAGGAATAAAATAAGTGGTGGTTTCCTCCAATGCCTCTGCATAATCGGTATAGGCATCATCTTCCAACAAGGCCAAGTAACCAAAAAAATCACCTGCCTTGTAAATATTGGAAATATAATCCTTATCGTCTTTATTGGTTAGATACGTTTTAATCGAACCTTTTTCAATAAAATAAATTCCTCTTGGTACATTTCCCGCAGAGTAAATCGGCTGTTTTTTCTTGTATATAAACCGTTTTCTGTCGTTTGAAGTTTTAATTAAATCATCTAAACTTTGAGCTGTTTCAATAAAATTTTCAATGCCCTCTACTGTTGGATGAAAATCCTTTTTGATGGTATTCATTTTATTCAAACGTACCTCAATCGCCTTTAGTAATTCTGCATCTTCAAAAGGTTTGGTAATGTAATCATCAGCGCCCATGTTCATGCCTTTTCGCATATCGGCCAACTCCGTTTTAGCCGTTAAAAATATAAATGGAATGGCAGCGGTTTTAGAATCGGAAGCTAAAATATTCAATACACCATACCCGTCTAACTCGGGCATCATGATATCACAAATAATTAAATCAGGGTTGTTGGTTTGAACCTGTTTAATACCTTCTGCACCATTGGCAGCCTTGCTTACCTTATATCCGGA
>JBKDBG010000057.1:0-10119 GCA_046314755.1 Bacteroidota bacterium
TGCCGCTAACTGTGGTTCAACTCCTGCTCTTGATTTTGGCAAATAGGTTTGAACTAAAATCAGCTTAAATCCTTTTTGATTTAGCAAACTGTCGGTGTAATCAGCACCTGCAGCATCAAATAGTTTAAAATCATGAATAGGTGCTTTATCTCCCTCAACAATGATTTTATCAATTCTATCAATAAACTTATAGGTTTCATCAATATTGCTGAGTTGATCTACACTTAATTCCATTCGTTTTCCATCCTTCTCATAAATAAACATCATCACCACCGAATCTTTTTTTGCATCAGGAGGCAAGGTCATTAATGTTTGTATGTCATTTCCTACTTTGTATGGAAGAAAATCAATCACCGGTAAAAACATATACGTATTGAAAGTAAAAAAAGTAGTTACCAATAAAGATGTACCTAAAGCAATACTTGTGATGGTTTTATTAAAAAGTGGCGTGATGTATTTTTTACCTATGAACATTACCACAATCATCACCAATAAAACCACATCCTTTAAAAACGACTCTACCGGTTTTAATTTTATGGCATCTCCGAAACAACCGCAATCTGTTACTTTATTGGTAATTGCACTGTAGCCTGTGAGTAAAGTAAAAAATACAATCATGAGCAACAGCAGCCACAAATTGAAGGTGGTGTATGCACCAATTAATAATGCAACACCCACAATGATTTCAAAAATGCAGATAAACATTGCCATCCCCACCGCATAGTCAACCATGGCATGCATGTTAAATATTTCAAAATACTCAACCAGCTTATAACTAAAACCAATGGTATCATTTGCTTTAATAAAACCCGAAATAATGAATAATATGCCTACAAAAATTCTAAACAGTTGTGTGATGAGTTTCATAGCTTTCTTTTTATGTAGAAACGAAAGTAATTATATGCTTGTTTGCGTTGTGGTTAATTATTTACTAATTTTTTGTTCATCCATTTGTATCAATGCAAAAACAGAGTAATTAATCATGTCTCTAAAGTTTGCATCAATACCTTCACTCATAATGGTTTTACCATTACTTAATTCAATTTGTTTGATGCGGTGAATTCGCATTAATATCATATCGGTAAAGGTACTGATGAGCATATCTCTCCAAGCCTCACCGTAATCATGATTTTTTTGCAGCATCAAGGTTTTAGTTTCTGTAATGTGCTTATCATATAATATGGTTAAACGCGGCATATCCAAATCAATTTCTTTGTCGTTTTTCAACTCCATTTGTATCAGTGCTATAAGGCAATAATTAATAATGCCCATAAATTCAGATTCAATATCATCATCAACCATTTGTTTTCCTATCTCTTCAATGGTGCGAATGCGTTGAGCTTTAATAAAAATTTGATCGGCAATGGAAGTGATGCGCATTACACGCCAAGAGGTGCCATAATCTTTACTTTTACTCAAAAAGATAGTGCGGCACCGTTCAATTACTTTATCGTATTGTGAAGCTGTTTGATGAATCAAGGCAGTAATGTTTATTTTTGTACAACACACAAAAATAATGCAGCAATTAGAATTACAAACATCCGGCCGCAAATTAACTGTAAATTGTAAAGGCAGGCTTTTAGATTTTCACCTTCCGGTTGCGATGGGTATTTTAAACATTACTCCGGATAGTTTTTTTGAAGGAAGCAGAAAACAAACAGGTAATGAGCTGATTAGCACAGTAAACAACTTGCTAAATCAAGGGGCGACCATCTTAGATATTGGCGGATACAGTTCTCGGCCCGGAGCTGATTTTGTTTCAGAGGAAGAAGAACTCAACCGCGTGATTCCTGCCATTGAACAGATCATCAAACATTTTCCGGATGTTATTATCTCCATCGATACCTTTAGAAGCAGTGTGGCAAAGGCAGCTGTTGAAGCCGGTGCATGTATTGTTAATGACATTAGCAGCGGTGAAGATGACCCAAACATGATGGCCACCGTTGGCAAATTAGGCGTGCCCTACATCATGATGCATAAACGAGGTAATCCGCAAACCATGCAGCAATTTGCACACTATAATAATGTGACTCATGAATTACTCACCTATTTTATTGAAAAAATTCAAGCCGCTAAGCAACAAGGCATACATGATATTATTATTGACCCAGGATTTGGTTTTGCCAAAACCCTTGAGCATAATTACACGTTATTACGTACGTTAAAAGAATTTCACATCTTGGGCTACCCTTTGCTGGTGGGTGTTTCAAGAAAAAAAATGATTCAATTGGTTACGCATACCCAAGCAAATGAAGCATTAAACGGAACAACCGCTGCCAATACCATTGCCCTGATGAATGGTGCTGATATTTTGAGGGTACATGATGTGAAAGAAGCCGTAGAATGTATTAACATTGTAAAAGCGACTTATGAATGTATTTGAAATTTATTCATATAAAATAACCTTAGTTAATGTAATCGATTTTGTACTGTTGGCATTTGTAATTTACCAATTGTACCGAATACTTAAAGGAAGTTTGGCGTTTAATATGATGGCCGGATTTCTTACCATTTACGTGGCTTGGTTGGTAGTGCGTTTTTTTAAAATGCCACTGATGGAGACCGTATTGGGAGAATTTATCAAAGTGGGAATCATTGCCATTCTCATTGTATTCCAACAAGAAATCAGAAAGTTTTTATTGTTGATTGGAAGGAGTGCATTGAATAATGAGAAAAAATCTATTTTCAGGTTTTTACCTTGGAACTGGGAGGTTGAAAAAAATTTTAATACCAACTATGAAGAAATAGTTGATGCATGTGAAACTCTTGCCAATAATTACACAGGTGCTTTAATTGTTTTTCCAAAAACAAGTGAAATGAAGTTTATTGGTGCGAGTGGTGAAATTTTAGATGCTTTCATTTCAAAAAAATTATTACTCAGCATATTTAATAAAACGAGTCCGTTGCATGATGGGGCAGTTATTATCGCCAATAGTAGGATTAAAGCTGCCAATGCAGTACTGCCCGTGAGTGAAAATCCCGAATACCAAACTCAATACGGATTAAGGCATTTATCAGCCTTAGGAATAACGGAACAAACCGATGCCATTGCTCTGGTAGTTAGTGAAGAAAGAGGTGTAATGGCGATTGCCAAAGGCGGAAAGTTAATGGACAACATGTCGAAACAAGGTGTACTCGAAATGCTGATGAAAGAGTTTAGTCAGGAAATGGTGCGCTTGAAAAAGTAAGTGTTATCCAAATAACTTATTTAAAAAGTCTTCCAACTTACCGGTTTCAACAATTTTCAAATTTGATTTGATTTGGCTTATTTTATTGAATTTACTAATGTAAACCGTTGTAAAACCCAATTTTTCAGCCTCACTTAAACGTTGTTCAATTCTACTTACTGCCCTAATTTCACCGCTTAATCCCACCTCTCCGATAAACGCAATTTTTGAATCAACCGGCACATTTTGATAACTGCTCACAATGGCTGCAATCACCCCTAAATCTATTCCCGGATCTTCAACCCTCAAGCCGCCTGCAATATTTACAAACACATCTTGGGTACCCATTCGTAAACCACATTTTTTTTCAAGTATGGCAAGTAACATGTTTAACCTTTTGGTATCATAGCCATTGCTGTTGCGTTGCGGTGTGCCGTAAACTGCGGTGCTTACCAGGGCTTGCGTTTCAATTAACAACGGACGCATTCCTTCAATGGTTGCACTAATAGCTACACCGCTCAAGTGTTCATCGCGTTGTGAAATTAATATCTCCGATGGATTATTTACTTCACGCAATCCTCCGGAAAACATTTCGTAAATGCCAATTTCACTGGTGCTGCCAAACCTGTTTTTAGTGGTTCGTAAAATACGATACACATGATGTCTGTCGCCTTCAAATTGCAAAACCGTATCAACCATGTGCTCTAAAAGTTTAGGGCCTGCAAGGCTTCCATCTTTGGTGATATGTCCTATTAAAAAAACAGGGGTTCCGGTTTCTTTTGCAAATCGAATTAAATCACCTGCTGTTTCCTTGATTTGAGAAATACTTCCGGGAGTACTGTCAATAAGTTCACTTTGCAAGGTTTGAATAGAATCCACCACCACTACCTCCGGTTGTAATTCTTGCAAAGCACGACCAATTTTTTGTGTAGAAGTTTCAGTAAATAAATAGCATTGTTCGTTTCTAAATGCAATGCGTTCAGCCCGCATTTTTATTTGTGCTTCACTTTCTTCACCACTCACATACAATACTTTTTTATGCAGTTGTAAGGCAATTTGCAACATTAAAGTTGATTTACCTATACCGGGCTCTCCACCAATGAGCACAACACTTCCGGGAACAATGCCTCCGCCTAAAACCCTTGAGAGTTCTTGGTCAGGCACATTAATTTTTACACCCGAAAGTTGATCCACTTCATTAATAGGAACCGGTTTTAAAATGCTTTTTTCTTCCGACTTCCCTTTCCATGTTTTTTTGTAATCCGGTTTGTCTTTGTGAATAACCTCTTCGGTAAAAGTATTCCATTCACCGCAGCTGTTACACTTGCCTACCCACTTAGGAGAAGATGCTCCACAATTTTTACAGAAAAAGGTTGTTTGCGTTTTTGCCATTGAGTTGCAAAATAACAATAGCAAGGGATAAAAAAAACGGAGCCCCCATGCAGAGCTCCGTCTTACAACTTAACTTAATCATATAGGGAATAATCCCCCAACCACTATGATTCATTTTAAACCCCGATAATTCAATATTTCGGGATACCGATACAAAGATTAACTTTGTGCAACAATCTATTTGTAGTAAATTTTCTACAAACCTATGGCGCTAAACAAAAACACTATCCTTATAGCTGATGATCATGTAATTATTCGCAGAGGTATAAAATTTTTGGTGGAGAACAACTTTGGCAGGGCAAATTATATTGAAGTAGCTAACCTGTCCGGAATCAAAGAAAAGTTAGAAAAACACCCTGACATCAGCTACATGCTGCTAGATATGCAACTAATGGATGGAAACCTGCTTGAAATATTACCTGAACTAAAAAAGCAATATCCGCATATTCCCATTATGGTATTTAGTATGGTAAATGAAGACATTTATGGGAAGCGATTATTAAAAAACGGGGTTGACTATTTTATCAGCAAACAATTACCCGAAGAAGAAATTATTAAGGCATTGGATGCCCTTTTTAGCGGAAAGAAACTTGTATCAGCACATTCATTGAGGGCGAATGATGCGCAAGCACCAACTGATAATCCATTAACACAATTGTCGGAAAGGGAAATAATTGTGATGGAACATTTACTGAAAGGCGACTCTGTGAAATCAATTGCAGGATTACTTGATTTAAAAACCAGCACAGTAGCAACCTATAAAGCCAGAATTTTTGAGAAGTTAGATATCAATAATTTAATTGATTTAAAGAATATTGCAGAATTATATCAAAAGCCACGTCATTGATGCAAATAATAAAATATGTAGTACTTGTTTGTAGTTTATACTTTGCTGTTACAGTTAAGGCCCAACACTACAATAGTTTCCATTACAACCAAAGGGATGGGCTGCCTCAAAATTCCGTTAACGATTTATTTTGGGACACCACCGGATTTTTATGGATTTGCACAGAAGCAGGTCTTACCAGATTTGACGGTACACTTTTCAAAACGTTTGACGTAAACACCACTCCTATTATTCAAAACGAACGATTCAGATGGGTGAATGCAGATTTGAACCATAAATTGTATGCATCTTCGGCAGATGGCAAATTATTTTTAATTGACTTCGATAGGATAAGAGAAAGCTCCATAAAACCCGATCATTATTGGTTTGTAAATGGCACCTTACCAACAGGGGCAGAACTAAAAAAATTCACCCAATTTAAAACAACAAGAGCCAAACAACTTGGATTAAAATGGTATCCCATTATATGCGCTGCGATAAATGAAAAACAAACCATTCTGCTGGGAAACAGCGCTGTTTACCTTTCCAATAACAACCGAATAACAGATAGTATAACCTTTAACTTTTCAGCCAAAGGACTCATTAAAATTGGCCCATTTAATTACGTTTACTCTGAATACAGTTTATTTTTAATTGAAACCGAATCGCGACAACTTATTCCTGTAAAAACATCTCAGCCAATAGGTGTAATCACTGAAATATATAGTCAAACCAAACATAAACAAGCCATTATTCTCTCTAAAAACCGTGTACTACAAATAGAATTTCCATTTATAGGAACCGAACTAAATGTAAATTATTTATTTAGTATCAATACAGATGAAGTAGGGGAAATCACAGAAATTAAAGCTACAGAAAACTTCAATACGGTTGCTATCGGATCTAAAGTAAACGGACTTCATATCTATAAAAAAGCACCTTTTATTACGAGAAGGCTAAAACAAGAGCAAAACAAATCAATAGATTATTATGCACATGTTGCATTGAATGATTCAACTGTATTAACCAGCAACGGGGATGAACTAACTTTACATGATGACAAACTATCCGGATTTAATTTTAAAGGAAACTCAACCATCACATTACTTTATCATAACAACACTGCTTGGAGTATCAGAGGTGATACGGTGTATTTTCAGAAAAAAGGAAGTTCACGCGGAGTAATTATTTGTCAATCAAAACCATTATCGTCTTTGGTTGCGTTAGGAGATAGCGTTATTGCGGTTGGTGAAGAAGAAATGGTGATTATTCATAACAACCAAATTGTAGATCATTTTTATTACAATCTCCCCGAAAAACAAACCGGTTTTGAAAACAATCCCTTTGCAATTAATTATGAAAATGGGCTTTTGCTTGTATTAGGTAATCATATTTACCAAGCAGATATGGAACGCAAAAAACTCACCAAAAAATACGAATATAAAATGGTGCGGAATTTACTTCCTTATAAAAATTTATTGTTTGGATGCAGTTATGGGGAAGGCTTATTCGTGATAAAAAATAACGGACTGAAAAAACTTCCTGTAGATAAAAATAATTATTTACTCAAATCACATTGCTTGCAAATAGTTGATGATAAAGTTGCCTATATCAGCACCAATCATGGCTTGTTTGCCGCCACATTGGAGGAAATCAGAAATTATATTGACGATAAATCAGACACCTTACATTATTACACTTACAACGAGGATGACGGTATAGAAAACAGTGAGTTTAATGGTGGCTGTTTTCCTGCAGGATTAAAACTCAATAATGGTTATTTAACTTTTGCCAATATGCAAGGTATTGTTTGGTTTAACCCTTCGTTAGCCCAAGCCCAAATGCAGCAAAAATGTCAACTCTACTTATATGAAGTTTGGGCTGACGACCATGCCTTGCCCATAAATGACACTTTACATTTGAATGAAGAAGTGGAGAAATTGGTAATAAAACCGGGAACAATTTTTTGGAACAACCCGGTAAATATCCGCGCCAGGTATATGCTGCATGGTATTAATAAAGATTGGCATAATATTGATTTACTTAAAGACAATATCTCATTTAATAATTTACCTGCAGGAACCTATGAGTTAGTAATTGAAATCGTTTATGGAATGAGTGATAATGAAAGATATACCCTTTCAACCATCATTATTAAAGAACCCCATATTTATGAAACCATTTGGTTTAAAATACTGGCAGTAATTGGCGTACTGTTGATACTATACGGATTGTTCGCATTGTATCACCGAAGGTTATTAGCAAAAAATCTTGAACTGGAATTAAAGGTGAGTATACGCACCAAAGAATTGCAAGAAATGAACAGAGAGCTGGAAGGAAAAACAGATGAACTCACACAATCCGTGCATGTAAAAAACAAGTTAATTGCAGTTATTTCTCATGACATTGTAACACCATTAAAGTTTATTTACATGGTTTGTCAAAAACATTTAAAGGATAACTTGCCTGCATCCACCAAACAAATCATGAGCGAAATACATGATACATCAAGTAAGTTATATGATAACGCGCAAAATGTATTAAACTGGATTCGGGTACAGAATAATCAAATTCGATTGGTGATTAGTAACCTTGCACCTTTTTCTTTGGTTGAAGATATTGCAGAGCTGTTGCAAGATATGGCCCACGCAAAAGGCAATACCATAATCAATGAAGTAAATCCGGATGATGTGATAAGAACCGATAAAACTATACTTTCCATTATCATCCAAAACATCATTTCAAATGCGGTTAAATACAATGAAAACACCAACATTGTAATTAAAAATCAAAGGCATGGTAATAAATTTATTATAACAATTGCCGATACAGGTGTGGGCATTAGTGAAGAACAATTGAAGAAACTTGAAAGCATGAAACAGAATCCAAGCATACAGTTTAATGAAAATGCAGAGGGTACAGGATTAGGTTTTGTAATTATTTTTGAAATGGCGCGACTTTTACAAGCTGATATACAAATAGAAAGCAAAATCGAAAAAGGCACAGCCGTTACGATAATTTTAACCGTATAAGCTAACAGATTTTTCATTTACTTTGCCACCGCTTTGAGTAACATCGATCATATTAAACAACCTATTGTCCAAGAGTTAAATTTGTTTGAAAGCAAATTTAAGGAGGCCATGAAAAGTAACGTTCCATTACTGGATACAATCATGACCTATATCGTGAAGCGCAAAGGCAAACAAATTAGACCCATGTTTGTGTTTTTATCGGCAAAGCTGTTTAATGGAATTAATGACAGTACATATCGTGCGGCAAGTTTAGTGGAGTTACTACACACCGCTACTTTAGTGCACGATGATGTGGTGGATGACAGTGATGAAAGAAGAGGTTTTTTTAGCATTAATGCGCTTTGGAAAAATAAAATTGCAGTGTTGGTTGGTGATTATTTATTGAGCAAAGGCCTTTTGTTATCTGTAAAAAATAAAGATTTTCATTTACTTGAAATTGTGAGTGAAGCAGTTGAGGCTATGAGTGAAGGCGAGCTGTTACAAATTGAAAAAACACGTAACCTCAATTTAAGTGAAGAAGTTTATTACGATATTATTAAAAAGAAAACCGCATCACTTATTGCAAGTTGCTGCGCCATTGGCGCTGCAAGTTCAGGCGCCTCTGCCGATCAAATCAAACAGATGCATTTATTTGGAGAAAAGGTAGGCATTGCCTTTCAAATGAAAGATGATTTATTGGATTATGGAGATAGTGATATAGGTAAACCAACAGGAATTGATTTAAAAGAAAAAAAACTTACTCTCCCAATTATCCATACCATCAACAACGCGGATAAAACTACACGTGCTTACATCATTAATTCTATAAAAAATCATAATACCGACAAAAAGCGAATTCAACAAGTGATTGATTATGTAAAAGCACATGATGGCATTCGTTACACCCAAACGGCCATGCAAAACATACAGCATGAAGCCCTTGCCATTTTAGAGCAAACTGTTGATTCGCCATACAAAACCAATTTGAAACAGTTGGTTGATTTTGTAATCAATCGCAGTAAATAAATTATTGTTTCGCGTCAATTGAGCTAAACTCAAATTGCATATCATTCAGTTTGCGGTATAATCCGTTTTTAGCCATCAATTCTTCATGACTGCCTAATTCAACAACGGTTCCTTTGTCAATTACCGCAATGGTATCCGCATTTCTAATGGTACTTAAACGATGAGCAATAACAAACGAGGTTCGGTTGCGCATTAAGTTTTCTAATGCTTCTTGAACCAGTAATTCACTTTCACTATCGAGTGATGAAGTTGCTTCATCCAAAATAAGTATAACCGGATTTTTTAAAATAGCACGAGCAATGGCAATGCGCTGACGTTGTCCACCACTTAGTTTTATGCCTCTTTCTCCAACAATAGTTTGATATTGTTCCGGAAACTTACCGATAAATTCATGCGCATTTGCTTTTTTTGCCGCCTCCATAATTTCTTCTAAAGTAGCTCCGGGTTTGCCATACGCAATGTTTTCTTGAATGGTGCCTCCGAATAAAATAATGTCTTGCGGCACAAAAGCCAATTGTTGTCGAAGTTGACTTATTGGGATATTTTGAGCTGCAATACCATCAAACAAAATATCACCTGAATTGGGTTGATAAAAATTGAGCAACAAGGAAGCCACTGTACTTTTACCTGCTCCACTCGGACCCACCAAAGCAATTTGTTTGCCCGCTTCAACAACCAATGAAATATTTTTTAGCAC